>JAPPBA010000044.1 GCA_026705295.1 Candidatus Palauibacter australiensis | reverse complement strand
CCGCCGCAGGGAAAGGACTAGAAGGCGTCGTCTCCTCCCAGACTCACCTCAGCTTCATTGACGGACTCAAAGGCATCCTCGTTTATCGGGGCTACAACATCCACGAACTGGCGCCGAACGTCTCCTTCCCCGAGAGCGTGTTCCTGCTCTGGAATGGGCGGTTGCCGAGGCGTTCGGAACTCGACGAGTTCGAGGCGGCGCTGGCCGCGCAGCGCCAGCTCGATCCGAGAACGGTGGAGGGCCTGAAGGGTCTGCCGGCGGAGACCGTGCCGATGGCCGCCCTTCGGACCGGGGTCTCCCTCGAGGGCGTGTACGATCCGGACGCCGAGGACAACTCGAGCGCGGCGAACCGGCGCAAGGCGGAGCGGCTCGTGGCGCGGACCCCGACGATCATTGCGGCGATACACCGCATTCGGCAGGGGCTGGAGCCGCTGGCGCCCGACCCGTCGCTCTCGCTCTCCGCTGACTTCGTCAGGATGGCGAATGGCGAGCCCGGCACGGAGGAAGCCGTCGACGCGCTCGACCGGACGCTGCTCCTGTACCTCGATCACGGGTTCAACGCGTCGACCTTCGCCTGTCGCGTCATCGCCGCCACGCTCGGGGACATGCACTCGGCCGTGACCGGTGGCGTCGGGGCGCTGAAGGGCGAGCTGCACGGCGGGGCGAACGCGAGGGCCATGCACACGCTGCTCGAGATCGGCGACACGGAGAACGTCGGGCCGTGGCTCGACCGGGCCTTCGTCGAGAAGCGGAAGATCATGGGCTTCGGCCACCGCGTCTACAAGACGGAGGATCCGCGGGCGACGCACCTGCGCGAGATGTCCCGCGTGCTCACGCAGCAGGCGGGTCTCGGGAAGTTCTACGAGATGTCGCGTGCGCTGGAGGACCGGATGATCGCCGAGAAGGGGATCAATCCGAACGTCGACTTCTACTGCGCCACCGTCTACTACGCGCTCGGCATCCCGATCGACCTCTACACGCCGCTCTTCGCGATGGGGCGGATGGGCGGCTGGACGGCGCACGTGATGGAGCAGCACGCCGACAACCGGCTCATTCGGCCGCGTGCGGAGTATGTGGGTGAGACGGACCTGCGCTGGGTGCCGATGGACGAGCGCTGAGCCGAAGTCGCGGAAGGGGCCGGAGCCCGCCGCGTCCGGCGCCGGCCAGCACGCCAACGGAAGCGGGCCGCAGGCCTCCAGGGAGGGGGCTGCCGAGCCCGCTTCTTTCGTTGAGACAAGGGTCGAGACAAGGAAGGTGTCGGTGGAGATACGCTCGGGGATACCCGTGGAACGCGAACTGGACGCTCTCGTGGTCCCGTGGTTCGATGACGCGGAGTCGACGGAGGAGTGGTGGGAAGGCGCGGCGGCGGCGTGGCTGGAGGGCCACGGGCGCTCCGGAGAGGCGTCGGGCTGGGTGCGGCTCGGGTCCGCGGAGGCGCCGGATGTCTTCGTCGTGCGCCTCAACGCCGGAGCGAGGCCGGCAGCCGAATCGTGCCGGCGGGCGGCGGGGGCCGGGGTCAGAGCGGCGCGCGAGCGCGGCCTCGAGTCCGTCGGGTTTCGCGTGCCGGAGACGGCGGACGGCGCGGTGTGGCAGGCGTCGGCCGAGGGGCTCGCGCTGGGCGACTGGCGTTACGACGGGCTCCGCGACGCGGAAGGCCGCACCGAGGCGCCGGAAGAGCGCGTCCTCATCGCCGGGGGCGAGGCCGGTGCGGAGGCCGAGGCCGCCGTGCGGCGGGGGTGCGTGCTCGCCGAGGCGCAGAACGCCACGCGCGAACTCGTGACGCTGCCGGGCAACGTGGCGACGCCGCGCTACCTCGCGGCGGAGGCGGAGCGGCTGGCGGAGGAATACGGCTTCCGGGTCGAGATCCGGGACCGGGAGCGGCTGGAGGAGGACGGGTTCGGAGGCCTCCTCACCGTGGCCCGCGGGTCCGTCGAGGAGCCGCGCTTCATCGAGATGGAGCACGCGGGGTCGGGCGGCGACCCCGTCGTCGTCGTCGGCAAGGGCGTGACCTTCGATGCGGGCGGGATCTCGCTCAAGCCCGCCTCGGGCATGGAGGACATGAAGTACGATATGGCGGGCGCCGCGGCCGTGTTCGGCGTCCTGATCGCGGCGGCGCGCCTCGATATCCCACAGCGCGTGATCGGCCTCGTGCCCGCGACGGAGAACCTCCCGGCGGGGGATGCCGTGAAGCCGGGGGACGTGATCCGCGGCCTGTCGGGCAAGTCGATCGAGGTCATCAATACGGATGCCGAGGGCCGCCTCATCCTGTCGGACGCCCTGACCTACGCGCAGCGGCTGGATCCGGTCGCGATCGTCGACATGGCCACGCTGACCGGGGCCTGCGTCATCGCCCTCGGCCACCACGCGGTGGCGGTGCTCGCGAACGACCGGGGCATCGCGGACGAGCTTTCGGAGGCCGGCGAAGCGACCGGGGAGCGGACGTGGCCCCTGCCGCTGTGGAAGGCGTATCGCGCACAGCTCGACTCCGACATCGCGGACATCAAGAACATCGGCGGCCGGGGCGGGGGCACGATCACCGCCGGCTGGTTCCTGCGCGAGTTCGTGTCGGACGAGGTGCCCTGGGCCCACCTCGACATCGCGGGCACGGCGTGGGCGAAGGAGGCGCGCGGCTGGCAGCCGAAGGGCGCCACCGGGGTCGGAGTTCGGCTCGTGCATGAATGGCTGCGCGTCCGCGCGCGAGGGTGACGAAGCTCGGCGTCCGGCTGCTGGGCGCGCTGCTGCTCGCGGTCGGGAGCGTCTCCGCGGCGCACGCCCAGGATCCGCCCGTCCCGGACAGCCTGCCGGCGGTTCTGGACAGCCTGGAAGTCGTGCCCGACTCCGTCCTCGCCGCGTTCGCCGACAGCGTATCGGGCCGGGCGCAGAGCTTTCCGGCGCGGCTGATCGGCCTGCGCGGTCCGACGCACGAGATCTTCGACTGCGACCGGGAGTGCGTGCACGCGTCCCCCTCGTTCACCCTCATCGAACTCCTGCTCGAGCACGTTCCGGGCATCACCGGCGTTCGCGGCGAGTTCTACCAGGGGCCGCACCACATCTTTGATGGCGGTTTCGGGCCGGGGCTCGTGACCCTCTACATCGACGGTCGCGAAGTCCTCCCCCTCTCCCGAACCCAGGCGGACCTTCGGCGCTTGTCGTTGAACTACGTCGACCGGGTGCGCGTGTTTCGCGGCGCGGACGGCCTGGTCATCGACGTCGACCTCATCCGCCACGACGGGGTCCAGGCCTACTCGCGCGTGAGCGGGTTGACCGGGGACCCGCGCTCCGAGATCCTCGACGCCGTCTTCGCCAACTCGCTGGGTGGGGCGTCCAACGTGGAAGCCTCCTTCGAGCGGTACGACGTCCAGGACCGGCAGAACGACCAGAACCGCTTCGCGGTACAGGGCCGCTTCTCGTGGATGCCGCGCTCGAACGATTTCGGGGTTCAGCTCGCGTATCGTTCCGAGACGATCGACCGCACCGGGCTCGACACGCTGAATTTCTCGCGCCGGGAGTTGGTGCTCCGAACGCGGGCCAACCTCGGCCAGCGGGCCCAGTTCGAAGCCTACGGACAGGCGACGAGCTTCACGGATGTGGTCCCCAACCTCCCGGACACCGTTTCGCCGCCGCAACGGGGTGCGGATGGCGTCGGCCTGCGGTTCTCGGCCCGGCCCGGCTCGGGAGGGATCTCGATGGGCCTCCGCTTCGCCGGGCGCGACGCCTACGCCTCGCGCCTCGCCGATCTTTCCGCCTGGCAACCCATCGGCCCCTTGACGCTCGAGGGAGGGGCGGAACTCGCGAGCTGGAACGAATTCCCGACGGAGTCCTGGCGGGCCGGGCTGGCCTTCCGCGATACGCTGCTTTTCCCCATCGAGTTGCGGGCCTTCACCGCGGAGGGAACGCGAGGCGTCGGCTTCCCGCAGCATCTCATGCTCGACAGCCTCGGGACATCGGAGTTCCCGCTCGCCGACAGCTTGCGGTTCGATTCCCGCGGCGCCTCCGCAGCCTTTGAGATCGGGCCGTTCAACCTCGCCGGCCGCTACTCGGAGCAGTGGATGGATCGACAGGTCGGCTTCGGCGCCCCCTTCGACCGGCTCGTCGTCGCGGACTCGGGGGAGGTCGACATCACCTCGCTGGAGGTGCGCTTCGACGGGCCGGTCGTGCCTCTCGGCGTGCTGCTTCGGGGGGTGGAGCCGATCCGTCTGCGCGCTTCGTGGCGAAAGTTCGACTCCCGCGGCGCCGAGACCCTCTTCCTTCCCGACCGCCTGTTCCGCACGGAGCTCTACCTCTCCGACACCTTCTTCGACGAGCACCTGCGGATCTGGGTGTCCCTGTACATCGACCGCCGCGGGGCGCGGCTCGTCCCCGTCACCGACTCGCCCGACCCGACGCTGCTGGAGGCCGACAGCTGGATGGGCGGGCACTTCATGTTCAAGATCGCCGACTTTCGGTTCTTCTGGCGTTTCGGCAACCTGGGCGCGGGTCGAATCGGAGATTTTCAAGGGGCGCTGTTCCCGCGGCAGCTCAACGTGTTCGGCCTTCGCTGGGAGTTCTTCAATTGATCGGGCGGCCGCCGCGCCGGGGGAGGTCGGAGTGATTCGCAGCATGACCGGCTACGGCTCGGCGACCGTGACGCGGGAGACCGGGACCGTCACGGTCGAAGCGCGCTCGGTGAATTCCCGGGGGCTGAAGGTCGTGGTGAAGGCGCCCCCGGGCGTGGAGCGCGCGGAAAGCGAGCTTCGCGCCCTCGCGGAGTCCCGGGCCCGGCGCGGCCGCCTGGATCTCTTCGTCCGCGTGGAGGGCGCCCCGGAGGCGGGCGGCGCGAGCCTGGACGAGGCGCGCGTGCGGGAAGTGCTCGACGCGTGCGCGCGGCTCCGGGACGACTTCGGGGTGTCCGGCGAACCGGACATGGCTTCGCTGCTGGGCGTGGGCGGGATCTTCCGCCGGGCCGGTGGCGAGGGCGGGGAGTTCGTGCCGGAGTCGGACGATGTGAAGCGGGCGGCGGCGGAGGCGCTCGACCTGCTGGTGGAGATGCGGGATCGGGAGGGGGCTCGGCTCGAGGTCGACCTTCGGGGACGCCTGGCCGGGCTGCGGGAGGCGATCGATGGCGCGGAGGCGTTGGCGCCGGAACGGCTCGAGCGCGAGCGGCGCCGGCTCCGTGACGCGGTTGCGGACCTGGCCGGGAAGGGTCTGGATGAGGACCGGCTGCTGCGCGAGATCGCCCTCATCGCGGACCGCTGGGAGATCAGCGAGGAACTCGTGCGCGCCCGCTCGCACGTGGAAGCCTTCGAGGAGTTCCTCGAGGCCCCGGTCGACGAGCCGGTGGGGCGGCGGCTCGGCTTTCTCGTCCAGGAGTTGCAGCGCGAATTCAACACGCTGGGCGCGAAGGCGAACGACTCCCGCATCTCGAGACTCGTGGTGGAGGCGAAGAACGAGATCGAGCGGCTCCGGGAGCAGGTGGAGAACGTCGAGTGAGCCCCGCGGCCGCCGGGTCCCGTACCCTCTTTCCCGTCATCCTCTCCGGACCCTCCGGGGCGGGGAAGACGACGATCCGCGACCGGCTGCTCGCGGAGGCCCGCTCCCCCGGCTTCCTGTTCTCGGTCTCGATGACGACGCGGGCGCCGCGGGCGCGCGAACGGGATGGCGTGGACTACCGCTTCGTCTCGCGGAGCCGGTTCGAGGCGCTGGTGGACTCGGGGGCCATGCTCGAATACGCGACCGTCCACGGTGAACGGTACGGGACGCCGCGCGACAACCTCGACCGGGCGCGGGAAGCGGGCGCCCATCTCCTGCTCGACATCGACGTGCAGGGGGCCCGGCAGGTGTGGGAGGCCGTCGCGGAAGTCCTCTCGATCTTCATCGTCCCGCCCACCGGCGAGCGGATTGCGCGGCAGCTCAGGGGGCGGGGCAGCGAGAGCCCGGAGCAGCTCCGGCGCCGGCTCACCAACGCGCGATCGGAGCTGAAGGCCGCGGCGGAGTTCGACCGGCTCGTCGTCAACGACCGCATCGAGGAGGCAGTCGCCGAAGTGTCGGCGCTCGTGGCGGAGGGACTCGTGCCCCGCCGCCGTCTCGGCGCCGCGGATCGGCGGTACGTGAGACGCATCCTCGGGGAGTTGGATGCTCTTTGACGCATGTGGTAGATTCCCGGAGGCGTGCGGTTCGGCGACGGGCCGCGGCACGGAATGCGATTGGGCCGTAAGGGTCGAGGGAGAGATGGAATGAAGGTGTTTACCCCGGACGCCGTGGCGAAGGCGGCGACGAACAAGTACCTGGGCGTGCTCATCGCCGCGAAGTACGCGCGCGAACTCAACGCCCTTCCGCTCGAACGCTCACCGTACGGCGCGGAGAAGCTGACGACGGTCGCCGCCGACGCGCTGACCTCGGAGGAAAAGAAGCTGCAATACCGGATCGTCCGGGCGCGCCCCACCCTGATGCCCTAGTAGCAGCCCGTGGCAAAACCCCTGCCGGACTGCTAGCTCCGTGCGGCCCTTCGACGGTCGTCGCGTACTGCTCGTCGTATCTGGCGGGATCGCCGCGTACAAGAGCGCGATCCTCTCCCGCCGCCTGATCGAGGCCGGGGCCGGGGTCGAGGTCATCCTCACGGCGTCGGCCGAGCGTTTCATTGGACGCGTCACCTTCGAAGGGATCACGGGCCGCCCCGTGCACGCGTCGCTGTGGGACCGGCCCATGGCGCACCTGGATCTCGGGCTCGAAGCCGATGTCGTCGTCATCGCGCCCGCGACGGCCAACCTCATCTCCCGGCTCGCGGCCGGGGCCGCGGACGACCTGGCGACGACCGCCGTGCTGGCCTCGCGCGCGCCGGTGATCGTCTGTCCCGCGATGAACACGCGGATGTGGGAGCATCCGATCACGCAGGCGAACGTCGCGCGGCTGGTCGAGGCCGGCTACGGGATCGCGGGACCCGCCGATGGTCCGCTCGCGGAGGGGGAGAGCGGGCCGGGGCGGCTGCTCGAGCCCGAAGAGATCGTGCCGCGCATCGGGCGGGCGCTCGAGACGGCGACCGGCCTGCGCGGACGGAAGGTCGTCGCCACGGCGGGGCCGACGAGGGCCGCGCTGGATCCCGTCCGCTTCATCACGAACCGCTCGTCGGGCCGCATGGGGTTCGCGCTCGCCGAAGCCGCCTGGCGGCGCGGGGGCGACGTCACGCTCATCAGCGGACCCGGCCGGATGCCGCGGCCGGCGGGGCCCGACGTGGTGGAGGTCGAGACGGCCGGCGAGATGCTCGCCGCGCTTGAGACCGCGTTGACGGATGCGGACATCCTGTTGATGGCGGCCGCCGTCGGCGATTTCGAGCCGGCCCGCGCGTCGGACTCGAAGATCAGGAAGACGGACGGGGACGGGAAGGGGTTCGAACTCGCGCTCCGCGCGGGACCGGACCTGCTGCTGGAGACGCGGGCGTTCCGCGAACGGGAGGGAATCTTTACTCTGGGGTTCGCGCTCGAGACGGAGGACCTTCTCACCCGCGGACGGAAGAAACTCGAGCGCAAGGGCATGCACCTCGTCGCGGTGAATTCGGCCGTGGAGCCCGGCGCGGGATTCGAGTCCGAGACGAACCGCATCACGTTGATCGACCGGAGGGGCAGGGTCGAGGAGTTGCCGTTGGCGAAGAAGACCGAGTTGGCGGACGCGTTGCTCGACCGGGTCGAAGCCGCGATCCCCGCGGCGGCCGGGAGGTGAACCCGCCGGATGCCGAGGCCCGGGCGCTCGCGCGCACCTTTCTCGAGCAGACGCTCTCCGCGGAGGAGAACGCGCTCATGCTCGAGCATGCGACGCGCGAAGAGGTCGTGCGCGGCCTGGCCGCGGGGCGCAGCCCGGCGCGAGCGGACGCGGGGACCCGCCCTGACCCGACGGTGACGGGGCCGATGATCGCGGAGGCGCCGGACCTGGAGGCGCTGGCCGCGCTCGTCGCCTCCTGCTCGCGCTGCACGCTCCACGAATCGCGGAAGAACCCGGTGTTCGGCGAGGGGGCGGCGGACGCCCGCGTCGTGTGCGTGGGGGAGGCGCCCGGGAAGCACGAGGATGAGACCGGCCGCCCCTTCGTCGGCCGCGCCGGCGGCCTGCTCGACCGCCTGCTGCTGTCGATCGGGCTTCCGCGGACATCCGTCTACATCTGCAACGTGCTGAAATCCCGGCCGCCCCGGAACCGCGACCCGCTCCCCGAGGAGGTCGCGGCCTGCTCTCCCTACCTCCTGAGGCAGCTCGCGCTCATCGAACCCGAGGTGATCATCGCCTTCGGTGCCTTCGCCGCGCGCACACTGCTCGAAACGAAGTCCGCGCTGGGGCGGCTCCGGGGCGCCGTGCACCGATATTCCGGGTATCCCGTCGTCGTCACCTACCACCCGGCGGCGCTGCTCCGCAACCCGGGCTGGATCCGGCCGACGTGGGAGGATCTGCAGATCGTGCGCCGCATGCTCGACGGCGTCGAAGCCGGCATCGGAGATCGCGAGGCCCGCCTTGGTTGACACGGCGATCAGCCTCCCCAGCGACGCCATCGAGGCCCGGCGCACGCCCTGGTCCGAAGAGGCCGAGATCTCGGTCCTCGGGGCGATGCTCATCGATGGCGACGCCGTCGCCGTCGCCCTCGAACAGATCGACGATTCCGGCTTCCACCGGGAGGGCAACCGCCGGATCTTCCGCGCGATGGTGCGCCTGTACGGGCGCGGCGACGTGATCGACGCCGTCACGCTCGCGGACGAACTGCAGACGGCCGCGGAACTCGAGGCCGTCGGGGGGATGGCGTACCTCGCGAAGCTCGTGGATGCGGTGCCCACCGCCGCCAACGTCGGCCACCACTGCCGCATTCTGCGCGACAAGACGGTGCTCCGGCGGCTCATCTCCAGCGCCACCGAGATCATCCAGGACGCCTACGATGCGGGGTCGGGCGAGGTCGACGAGACGCTCGACCGCGCCGAGCAGAGGATCTTCGAGATCTCGCAGGCGGAGCAGCGCGGGACCTTCGTCCGCATCAAGGAAGTCCTGCGCTCGACGATGGACCGGATCGACGAACTCGTGCGCAACCCCGGCACGATTACCGGCGTCGCGTCCGGGTTCACCGACCTCGACCGCATGACGGCGGGGTTCCAGCCCGCCGACCTGGTCGTGCTCGCCGGCCGCCCCTCGATGGGCAAGACGGCCCTCGCGCTCAACATCGCCCAGCACACGGCGATCGCCGAGGACGTTCCGGTGGCGATCTTTTCGCTTGAAATGTCGAGAGAGTCGCTCGTCCAGCGCATGCTGAGCTCGGAGTCCAAGGTGGATTCGAGCCGGATCCGGACGGGGCGCTTGTCATCCGACGACTTCACGCGGCTGGCGAGCGGGGCCGGGCACCTGAACACGGCCCCGATCTGGATCGACGATACGCCCGCGATCTCACCAATCGAACTCCGCGCCAAGGTGCGGCGCCTGCACGCGGAAGTCGGCGTGGGGCTCGTCGTGCTTGACTACCTGCAGCTGATGTCCGGCGGGGCGCGGATCGAGAACCGCCAGCAGGAGATCAGCGCGATCTCCCGGTCGCTGAAGGCGATCGCCAAGGAGGTCGGCGTGCCGCTCCTCGCCCTCTCGCAGCTCTCGCGGGCGCCCGAACAGCGCGAAGGGAACCGTCCCAGGCTCTCCGACCTGCGCGAGTCGGGCGCGATCGAACAGGATGCGGACGTCGTCCTCTTCATCTTCCGCGAGGAGATGCACCGCAAGCCGGAAGAGGTGGAGGAACGGGGATTGGCGGGGAAGGCCGAACTCATCGTGGGCAAGCAGCGCAACGGGCCGACCGGAACCGTCGAACTCTACTTCCACAAGGCCTTCACGGCGTTCGAATCCGTGAGCCGCCGTCCGGAACCCGACTAGTGCCGGCGGGAGGCCCGGCGGCCGCCCGCGGCGTCGGCGCCGTCGTCGGGGCCGTCGTCGGGGCCGTCGTCGTCGCGGCGGGGCAGGGACATCGCTTCGGCGCGTCGCGGCCCAAGCAGTTCGTCGACCTCTGCGGCATGCCGGTGCTCGCCTGGTCGGTGCGGACGCTCGTGAACCATCCCGACGTCGACCGGGTCGTGGTCGTGCTGTCGCCGCCGAGGGCGGCCTCGCCCCCGGCCTGGCTTCCGGATGGGGTGCGCGTCGTGGCGGGCGGCGTGTTTCGGGCCGATTCCGTGCGGGCCGGTGTCGAGGCGCTGGCGGGGGGCGTCGAGACCGTGCTCGTGCACGATGGGGCGCGTCCGTTCGTGTCGGCCGAACTCGTGTCCCGCGTCGTGGACGGAGCCCGGAACGGCCCGGTGGTGCCGGCGGTCGCCGTCGAGGACACGGTGAAACGGGTCGATGAGGGAGGCTGGATCGAGGAGACGGTGCCGCGCGACCGGCTCCGCCGCGTACAGACGCCGCAGGGGTTCCCGGCCGACGTCCTGACCCGTACCCACGCGCTCGACGATGCGGGCGCCTGGGAGGCGCAGGACGCCGCCGCCATGACGGACGACGCGCTGCTGTGCGAGCGCCTCGGCATCGACGTTGCCACGGTGGAGGGCGATCCGGCGAACCTCAAGATCACGACCGCGCGCGACCTGGCGCTCGCGCGCGCCATGGTTGAGACCGGGTTGATCGCCGCGGGGAACTAGTGGTGGTGAAATGGCGCGTATGGACGGGGGCGCCGGGCGCTCCGGGCGCGCCGGGCGCGCCGGGGGCGGCGGCCGGGCCGGGCCGGGCGCTGGCGACGGAGGATGAAGCGCTCGACCGGGCGGTGGCGCTCCTCGATGCCGGAGGCGTGGTGGCACACCCCACTTCGACAGTGTACGGGCTGGGCGGCCGGCCGTGGCCGGATGTCGACGCGCGGATCGCCGCGATCAAGCGCCGGCCGCCGGGGCCGCTGATCCGGCTCGCCGCGAGCCGCGAAGCGCTCCGCGAGGCGCTGCCGGAGACGCGCTGGACGGAGGCGGCGCGCCGGCTCGCCGACGCCTTCTGGCCGGGGCCGCTCACCCTGGTGCTGGAGGACGGCAGCGACACCGGGGTCGCCGTGCGCGTCGACCCTCACCCGGTCGTGAGACGCCTCCTCGACCGGGCCGGCGGGCTGCTGACGTCCACGAGCCTGAACGTGACGGGAGAGTCCCCGGCGAGGACCGGCCGCGAGGTGCGCGCCGCGCTGTCGGGGGTCGGCTCCTCGGCCGGGACGGTGGGTTGGCTCGACGCGGGCGATCTCGCCGGTTCGACCCCGTCGACGCTCGTGCGCGTCAGGGGGGAGGGCGTCGAAATCCTGCGTGAAGGCGCCGTGCCGGCGGCAGAAGTGACCCGGGCCCTCGCCCCGCATCCTCTCGGAGAATCGCCTCGATGAACCTGCTCTTCGTCTGCACCGGAAACATATGCCGCAGCCCGCTGGCCGAGGTGATCGCTCGGGCGGAAGCGGACGCGCGCGGGTGGGCGGAGGTCTCCTGCGCATCGGCGGGCACCTTCGCGTTTCCCGGCCAGCCGGCCTCGGGTCCCGGGATCGCCGTCGCCGCCGCGCACGGACTCGACCTCGTGCCGCACGCCTCCCGGGAACTGTCGCTGGAACTGCTCGAATGGGCCGACCTGATCATCGGCATGGAGGCGTCGCATGCCCGGGCGGCCGCGCGCCTGGCTCCGGACGCGCCGGTCCGCGTCATGACGGATTTCCTGCCCGCGGACGACGACTGGAGGGGGGCCGGGGTCCCGGATCCGTACGGCGGAGACGTCGAGACGTACGAGGAGACGCGGAAGTTGCTGATGCGGGCCATGCGGGGGCTCTTCGACGCGCTCGGCGAAGAACGGGGAGGGCACGAAGGGTCCGGGCCGTGACGCTGCGCTTCGCGCTGCTCGGGGATCCCGTGCGGCACTCGATTTCTCCCGCCATGCACCGCGCGGCCTTCGACGTGCTCGGACTCGACGCGGAATACGTGGCCCGGCGGACCGCTGCCGACGAGGTCGGTCCGGTCATGCGGAGCGCCGGCCTGGCGGGCGGCAACGTGACGCTCCCGCACAAGCTCCGGGCAGCCCGGGCGCTGGCGCGGCCGAGCGCCGCGGTGCGGGCGACCGGGGCGTGCAACTGCTGGTGGCGGCGGCCGGATGGCGAGGTCGCGGGCGACAACACGGATGTCGGCGGCCTCCGCATCGCCTTCTCCCGCCTCGGCTTCCGGCCGCGGGGCGCGCGCGTGCTGCTCCTGGGAGCCGGCGGCGCGGCCCGGGCCGCGGTCCATGCCCTGCTCGAAGACGGCGTGTCGTCCGTCGAGATCCTCAACCGGACCTCCGCACGCGCGCGCGCCCTGCGCGACCGGGCGCTGGCCCACGCTCCCGGCGCCGTGCGCGTGGTGGCCGCACCGGGCGTCGGCGCGATGTACGATCTCGTGCTGAACTCGACGAGCCTCGGGCTCGCTCCTGGAGACCCGCTCCCCCTCGACCTGGACCGGGGTATGGAAGGGGACGCGGACCGGGCGCGGTTCGGCGCGGCCTTCGACATGGTGTACGCGGCGGGAGGAACCGCGTGGGTGCGACAGGCGCGCGCGCTCGGCCTGCGGGCCGCGGGCGGACTCGACATGCTCGTGGGCCAGGCGGCGCTCTCGCTCGAGCGCTGGTTCCGCGGCTGCGAGGCCCCGTTCGACGCGATGCGGGAGGCGGCCGTGGCGGAACTCGCGCGGCGGTCCGGGCCGGAGTGAGGGTTGCGGCGCGCCCCGGCCCGCTCCGTCTCGTGGGCAGAGCGGCCGCCGCGGCCTTCGACGCGCTCGTCCCCGCGGCGTGCGTCGGGTGCCGCCGCGGCGTCGCGCCCGATGGCCCGCCGCTGTGCGCCCTGTGCCGGTCGCGACTCCCTCGGCTCGCGAGTCCGCGCTGCCCGCGTTGCGCTCAGCCGCTCGGCAACCTCGTGGCGGCGGCCGGCGAACTCGTGCCGTGCGGCACCTGCGAGGAGTGGCCCGAAGTGCTGGTGGCGGCCGAGGCGCCCTTCGCCTTCGAGGGCCTCGCCGCCCAAACGGTGCGCGCGCTGAAGTACGACCGCTGGCGCTCCCTCGCCCCGTGGATGGCCGCCCGCATGGCTCCGGCCGCCGAGGCGATCGCGTGCCGGATCGGCGAGGGCGCGCCGTGGCTGATCCCGGTGCCGCTCACGCCCGCCCGGCAGCGGGAACGGGGCTTCAACCAGGCCGGAGAGCTGGCCCGCGCGCTCGCGGACCTCGGCGTCGGGTCGCTGGGGCCGTTCCTCGACCGCCGCGCGGGGGGCGGCCGTCAGGCGGGCGTCCGCGGGGCGCTGCGCCGCGCGAACGTACAGGGTCGCTTCCAGTTGCGCGCCGGCCTCCCGGACGCGCGCCCGGGCGCGATCATCGTCGACGATGTGCTCACGACCGGAGCCACCGCGATCGCCTGTGCCGAGACGCTGGCCGAGGCTGGATTCCGCAGCGTCGCCACCGTTAGTTTTGCCCGCACCTTGCGTCCCCTGGACCGGGACGAATCGCCGACCGGGGCGCGTCGCCCGTAATGCCGGGGCACGCCGCCCGTAATCCTTCCCGAGAGGAATCCGAATGAGTGTGAGGGTGGCCATCAACGGTTTCGGCCGCATCGGCCGGAACATCCTGCGCGCGGCGCTTCAGAACCCGCGCGGGGACCTTGATTTCGTCGCGATAAACGACCTCACGGATGCGGCGACGCTCGCCCATCTGTTCAAGTACGACTCGGTACACGGCCGCTTTCCCGGCGACGTGCGCGTGGAGGGGGGCGAACTCGCGCTGGGAGACGAACGCGTCAGCGTCTTCTCGGAACGCGACCCGGCCGACCTCCCCTGGAAGGAACTCGACGTGGATGTCGTGATCGAATCCACGGGCATCTTCCGGAAGAGGGAGGATGCGACCCGGCACCTGCGCGCGGGGGCGAAGAAGGTCCTCATCTCCGCGCCGGGCATCGAGCCGGACATCACCCTCGTCCTGGGCGTGAACGCGGACGAATACGATCCGGCGACGCATGACGTGATCTCGAACGCGAGCTGCACGACCAACTGCATCGCTCCGGTCGTGAAGGTCCTGCTCGATCGCTTCGGCTTCGAGCGCGGCCTCATGACGACGGTCCACGCGTACACCAACGGCCAGCAGCTCCTCGACCTCCCGCACAAGGACCTCCGGCGCGCCCGCGCCGCCGGGCTGTCGATCATCCCCACGACGACGGGCGCGGCGAAGGCCGTGGGCCTCGTCCTCCCGCAGGTCAAGGGGAAGCTGGACGGGATGGCGATGCGCGTGCCGACGCCGGACGTGTCGATCGTGGACCTCGTGGCCACCGTGTCGCGGGACACCTCGGCCGGCGAGATCAACGACGCGTTTCGCGAGGCCGCCGAGGGGCCGCTCGACGGCGTGCTCGAATACACCGAGGAACCGCTCGTGTCCGTCGACTTCACGGGACACCCGGCCAGCGCGATCGTCGACGCGCAGTCGACATCGGTCATGGACGGCACGCTCGTGAAGGTCATCTCGTGGTACGACAACGAGTGGGGGTATTCGAACCGCCTGGTGGATCTGGCGAGCTTCGTCGGAGAGCGTCTGCCCACCGCCGTCGGGACCTGAGCGCCCCCGGCCCGTCGTCCCCTCGTCGTGACTAGCCGGCTGCGCGACCTCCCGGCCGACCTGGCCGGGAAACGGGCGCTGGTGCGCGTGGACTACAACGTGCCGCTCGACGCCGGGCAAGTCGCCGATGCGACGCGGATCGAAGCATCGCTGCCGACGCTCCGGTGGCTGCTGCGGAGGGGCGCCCGGCCGGTGCTGCTCTCGCACCTCGGCCGTCCCGGGGGGCGGCCGGATCCCGCGCTTTCCCTGTCTCCTGTGGCCCCCGCGCTCGCCGGCCTGCTCGGGACCGAAGTCCTCTTCTCCGCGCCGTGCGACGGAGAGGACGCGCTCCGCGCCAGCCGCGAACTGAAAGCCGGACAGGTGCTCCTCGTCGAGAACACGCGTTTCCTGCCCGGGGAGACCGCGAACGACGAGGCGCTCGCCGGCCGCCTCGCCCGTCTCGGCGACTTCTTCGTCAACGACGCGTTCGGCACGCTGCACCGTGCGCACGCCTCGACGACGGGCGTGCCCGCCGTTCTGAACCCTTCGGCGGCGGGACTGCTCGTCGAGCGCGAACTGGAGGCGCTCAGCGCGCTCGAGCAGCCGCGCCGCCCGTTCGTCGTGGCCTTCGGAGGGGCCAAGATCGGCGACAAGATCGAACTCCTGCGCCGCTTCCTGGAACGCGCCGACCTGATCCTCGTCGGCGGCGCCATGGCGAACACCTTCCTCCGCGCGCAGGGGTTCGAGACCGGAGCCTCGCTCGTCGAGGAGGCGGCGCTCGATCTCGCCCGCTCGATCCTGTCCGCGGGGGAAGACCGGATCCGGCTGCCGACGGACGTGATGGCCCTCGACCGGGCCGGCGGGGAGGGGGAGCGCGCCGGGAAGGTCGAGAGCGTCGAGAACGTCGAGAGCGTCGAGAACGTCGACAGCGTCCCGGCCGACACGATCGGACCGGGGATGGCCGCCCTGGACATCGGACCCGCGTCCCGCGCCCGCTACGCGGACGCATTGCGCGGGTGTGCCGCCTTCTTCTGGAACGGTCCCATGGGCCTGTTCGAGGACCCGCGGTTCGCGGCCGGCACGTTCGCCATCGCGCAGGCCGCCGCGGAGGCGACGGCGGCGGGCGCCTTCACCGTCATCGGGGGCGGCGACTCCGCCGCCGCCATCCGCCGCGCCGGGCTTTCGGATCGCGTATCGCACGTCTGCACCGGGGGCGGAGCCGCCCTCGAATACCTGTCGAGCGGCCGCCTCCCCGGCCTCGACGCCCTCACCAAAAGGAGGCGTTCGTGAGTCAGTTGCGTACTCCGGTGTTTGCTGCGAACTGGAAGATGTGTCACGGGCCGGATGAGACCGGGGCGTTCGTGGAACGGTTCGCCGCGAGCTACGCGCCCCGCGGCGATGCGACCGTGGTCGTGTTTCCGCCCGCCATCAGCCTGGCGGCCTTCGCCGCGGCGGCCTCCGGGCGTCCGGACCTGGAGTTCGGGGTGCAGGACGTGCACACCGAGGTCGAGGGCGCGCACACGAGCGGAATCTCCGCCGCCATGGTCCCGGCGACCGGCGCCACCTGGGGGCTGGCGGGGCACTCCGAGCGGCGCCGGGAGTTCGGCGATACCGACGCGGACGTGGGGCGCAAGCTGGTTCGCCTGCTGGAGGCCGGGCTCCGTCCCGTCCTGTGCGTGGGCGAGACGCTCGAAGAGCGCGAGGCCGGACGGCTCGCAACGGTGCTCGAGACGCAGATCCGGGAGGCCCTCCGTCCCCTCGATGACGAGGGCCGAGCCCGCCTCGTCTACGCCTACGAGCCCGTGTGGGCGATCGGCACCGGACGGACGGCGAGCCCGGCCGACGCCGCGGAGGCCCACGCCATCGTCCGCGACCAACTGGTGCGGGCGGAAGGATGCGATGCCGAGCGGGCGGCGATCCTCTACGGCGGGAGCGTCAAGCCGGCCAACATCGAGGCGCTCCTTGCCGCCCCCGGGGTGGACGGCGTGCTCGTCGGCGGCGCGAGCCTCGATCCCGACAGTTGGGCCGCGATCTGCGCCGCCGGCCGGTAGCGGCTGACCGCGGGCGCGGACTGGTCGCCGACGTTCCCGCGGGAACGTCCCGGGCGTTGAAGGATCGCACGGAGGGATCGCGTGGAAGGATCGCGTTGAGACTACGTTGAGAGCCGACCCGAACGTATACCGAAGATCGGGGTATGAAACCGGAGTTGTGAGTGGTGCCGCTCCGGCTGCCCCTGAACCCTGAGATTCGGATGAGAAGCCATGCCTGTCGCGCCCGACACCCCTGATGTCTCGAACGATGCCGTCTCGCACCCCGCGGTTTTGAACGGCGACCCCGTCGGCGACGAGATCGCCGAACTCTGCGCCCACCTCGACGCCGCCCAGTATCGGCTCCTGACCCTGCTGCGCCGCTTCGACGAGGAGGAACGCTGGAGCGGCTGGCGCTCCTGCGCGCACTGGCTCAACTGGCGCGCCGGGATCTCCCTCGGCGTGGCTCGCGAGCGGCTGCGGGCGGCCCGCCGCCTCGCCGAGCTGCCGCTGACCTCGGCCGAGATGGAGAAGGGGCGGCTCTCCTGGTCCAAGGTCCGGGCGTTGACGCGCGTGGCCACGGCCGAGAGCGAGGCGCGGCTGGTCGAGTTCGCCCTCCACCACACCGCGAGCCAGGTGGAGCGTCTCGTGCGGGCGTGGAGGAGCGCGGATGCGGCCTCCGCAGAGCTGGACGGGGTGTCGGAGATGGCGGCCCGTCGCTACCTGACGGTTCGGATGACGGGCGACGGCATGTACGAGGTCCGCGGGCTGCTCCTGCCCGAGGTGGGCGCCCTGCTCGTGCAGACGCTGGACGCGGCCGCCGACGAACTCCACCGACAGGAGTGCGCCATGGAGCGCGAGGCCGAAGCCGCCATCGAACGCGAGACCGACGCCGCCATGGAGCGCGAGACCGACGCCGCCGTCGGGGAAGCCACGGGGGAGGCCATGGGGGAGCCGGACCCGCCCACGCCCGAGCCCCGGCCGCAGGCGCCCCGGCCGCTTGCGCTCCGGCCGAGTCAGGGGGAGCGGCGCCACGACGCGCTCGGGGCGTGGCTCGAGGATCGCGCGGAGGCGAAGGTCCAACTGGTGCTCCACACCGTGGCCGGCGGCCCCGAGATCCTGGCCACGGAGGAGG
>JAPPBA010000043.1 GCA_026705295.1 Candidatus Palauibacter australiensis | reverse complement strand
GTCCATCGAGGCGGAGGTGGAGAAGCTCCGCTGGGCCACGCTGTGGGGCGCCGACACGGTCATGGACCTCTCCACGGGCCGGAACATCCACGCCACGCGGGAGTGGATCCTCCGCAACTCCCCCGTTCCCATCGGCACCGTGCCCATCTACCAGGCGCTGGAGAAGGTGGACGGCATCCCCGAGGAACTCACGTGGGACGTCTACCGGGACACGATCATCGAGCAGTGCGAGCAGGGGGTGGACTACTTCACCGTGCACGCGGGGCTGCTGCTCCGGTACGTGCCGCTCACGGCGGAGCGCGTGACGGGGATCGTGAGCCGGGGCGGGTCGATCATCGCCAAGTGGTGCATGGCCCACCACCGGGAGAACTTCCTCTACGCGCACTTCCGCGAGCTGTGCGAGATCGTGCGGGAGTACGACGTGTCGCTGTCGCTGGGAGACGGGCTGCGGCCGGGGTCGATCGCCGACGCGAACGACGAGGCGCAGTTCGCCGAGTTGCGCACGCAGGGCGAACTGACCCGGCTGGCTTGGGAATACGACGTGCAGGTCATGAACGAGGGCCCGGGGCACGTCCCCATGCACCTGATCCGCGAGAACATGGACCGGCAGCTCGAGTGGTGCGACGAGGCGCCCTTCTACACGCTGGGGCCGCTGACGACGGACATCGCGCCGGGTTACGACCACATCACGAGCGCGATCGGCGCGGCGACGATCGGCTGGCACGGCACGGCGATGCTGTGCTACGTGACGCCGAAGGAGCACCTCGGACTTCCGAACCGCGACGATGTGAAGGCGGGGGTCATCGCGTACCGGATCGCGGCACACGCGGCGGACCTCGCGCGCGGACACCCGGGCGCGCAGGCGTGGGATGACGCGATCTCCAAGGCGCGCTTCGAGTTCCGGTGGGAGGACCAGTTCAACCTCGCGCTCGACCCGGTGACCGCGCGCGACTTCCACGACGAAACGCTCCCGGCGGAGGGCGCGAAGATCGCCCACTTCTGCTCGATGTGCGGCCCGAAGTTCTGCGCGATGAAGATCAGCGAGGAGGTGCGCCGCTACGCGCGCGAGCAGGGGCTCGACGAGGCCTGACTCGCTCGGCGTGGAACCCGGAGTGGCCCACTTGCATATATTCTAACGGTGTGGAAGTGCCGGGCCGGCGGGAGGCCGCCGTGGCTTCACATGAGCCGGAACCCGGCCAGGGAGGAAGGGAGGAAGGGATGTTCGACCGAAGAAATGTCGTTGCTGCACTTCTGGCCGGTGCGCTCGCCACCGGCTGCAGCGAGGGAACGACGAGTCCGCCGACGACCGGAGAGCCGCTCTCAGCGGCCGAAGCCACGGCGCTGTTCGAGGCGATGCGGGCGGTTCACCACGACACGGCTGCCACGATCATCGGCGGCTCGGAGAACAGCTACGTGGTCGCGTGCCCTCTGGGAGGACAGGTCACCATCACGGGGACCGTCGTGGACGAGACCGTAGCCGACACGGCTAGGCTGACGGTCGATCACGCGGCGTCACCCAGCGGATGCCGGGTTTCGAGCGGCGGTGCGCACTTCACGGTGGACGGCCGCCCGCACGTCCGCGAACGGATGATCCTCACCCTCGTCGGCTTCGAGGCGTTCAACCTTGAGGGGTCGGTGGCCGGCACGCTGGACTGGCAGTCCGATGGCCGGTCCGGATCCTGCAACATCGATATGGCTCTGAGCGGGGCGCCGGACACCTCCGGCACCGGATCGTCGGTGGCGGCCGTCCTCACCGGCACGCTATGCGGCCACGAGACCCGCATCGAAGTAGAGGGTATACTGGACGACGCACCCGGCCCGTCCGGCTGATCGACCCCGGAGGAGCGACCCTGGGTCCGGCTGCGGGACGCTAGACTCCCTCAGACTACCTCGGCCCCGGCGCTCGCGGGACGGACATCCCGGCGAGGCTCCGTGAAGGGTTCGGACGGGGATGCGTCGGGTTCATGATCGGACGGCCCGACCGACTCCGTGCCCTTCCAGGCTTCGAGCGCGGCCTTCTGGAGGCCGACGATGTCGCGCTCCATCCACTCGAAGCGGCCCGCCATGATGTCCTGGGCGATGCGGTAGTCCGCCGCGTCGTGGTTCGAGCGGATATGGCGGAAGAGTTCGCCGATGCGACGGCGTGACCCGGCCGCGAACGAATCGGCGAGACGGACGGCCTCCCGGGCTTCGTCGCGCGCCTCGTCCCCCGCCCGGCGGCGCAGCATGTCCGCCCTCGTGACGGCGGCCGCGATCGCGAACAGCTCGGCGCCGATGTCGATGCAGCGGAAGAGCAGGCCCTGGCGCCGCTCGAGCTTCGGTCCGTGCCGCAGCATGAGGTGGAAGATCGTGCGCGCCAGCCTGCGGCTGTTGCGCTCGACGTAGCGCAGGTGCTTCGCCAGCCGCCCGTGGCTCGCGAAGCGCGGCGGCAGGCTCCAGCCGATCCACGTCGTCGGATACCAGGTGGCGTAGAACCAGGCGGCCTTCGGCAGCGCCCCGAGCTTCGCGCCGAGGCCGAGCCGCGGGTCGACGAGATCGCCCGCAATCTGGAGGTGCCGGTCGACGGCCTCGCGGGCCATGAACAGGCGCAGGATCTCGCTCGATCCCTCGAAGATCCGGTTGATGCGAAAATCCCTCAGCCAGCGCTCGACAGCGACCGGTTCCTCGCCGCGCGCCGTGAGCGAGTCGGCCGTCTCGTAGCCGCGCCCGCCCCTCACCTGCAGCGCGTCATCGACGAGTTGCCAGCCCGTTTCCGTGTTCCAGAGCTTCGCCATCGCGGCTTCGAGCCGGATGTCGTAGCCGCCCCGGTCCGCCATCGACTGCGTGAGGTCGGCGATCGCGGACATGGCGTACGTTCGCGTCGCGATCGACGTCAGGTAGTGTGCGATCGTCTCGTGCTTGCCGACCGGCACGCCCCACTGGATGCGTTCCGCGCACCAGCGCCGGCACGCCTCGAGCGCGGCCTGCGCGCCGCCCACCGACGAGGCCGGGATCGTCAGGCGTCCCGTATTCAGCGTCATGAGCGCGAGCTTGAGTCCGCTCCCCTCCTTCCAGAGGAGGTTCTCGGCCGGCACGCGGACGTCGGTGAATCGGATGATGCCGTTCTCGAGCGCCTTCAGACCCATGAAGTGACAGCGCCGCACGACTTCGACGCCCGGCCAGTCGCGCTCGACGATGAAGGCGGAGATGCGGCCCGTGTCCGGGTGGCGCGCCATGACGACGTAGAGTTCGGCCAGGGTGCCGTTCGTGCACCACAGCTTCTCGCCGTTCAGGATGAAGGCGGACCCGTCCTCCGTGCGCTCGGCGGAGGTCGTGAGCCGGGCGGGGTCCGAGCCCACGTCGTTCTCGGTGAGCGCGAAGGCGCTGACCGCCCCCTTGGCGAGCCGGGGAAAGTAAGCCGCCTTCTGCGCCTCGGTGCCGAACATCTTGAGCGGCTGCCCCACGCCGATCGACTGATGGGCGGAGAGGAGGGCGACGACGTTGCCGTCCACCGAACCCACCACGCGCATCGCGTTCGCGTACTCCGTCTGGTTGAACCCGAGGCCGCCGTACTTCTCCGGCACCTTGATGCCGAAGGCGCCGCGCTCCGCGAGCGCCCGCACCACCTCGGGCGGGATCTTGCCGTCCCGGTCGATGCCGTCCGAGTCCACCTCGTCACGGAGGAAGATCCGCAGGTCCTCGGTCCACCCGCGTGCGCGGTCGGAGATGAAGTCGTCGGGGTCCGGATAGGGGTGGATCGCGTCGAGCCGGAACTTCCCGAGGAAGAGGTTCCGGACGAAGGTTCGCCCCGTCCAGTCGGTCTCGCGGGCGGCCTCGGCGACCTTCCGGGCCTCGGCCTCGCTGACGTGCGATCCTGTATTCGCAGCGGGTTGTTCAGACATGTAGATCTTTTGTCTCGTGTGCCTCGTGTGCCTCATACGGGAACGTCGCCGGGCACGCCCCCTGCGACGGCGACTCTCCCGCAAACCTACCCTACGCCACGCGCTCGCGACAAACCGACGGCGTGGCGTTCGGGCCGTCGGCGGAGGCGGGCGAGCGCGACCGGACGGGTCGCGTTACGCGGACCCCTCGTCGTACCCTTGAGCGTCCGAAACGGACCTCCGCCTGCTTCGAAAGGCCGCCGCGAGTGAACCCGACCCCTCAACCCCCGCCCGTCGCACGCCGGGAGATCGTCTCCTGGGCGATGTACGATTTCGCCCACTCGGCCTTCGGGACGATCATCGTGACGTTCATCTTCTCCGCCTGGTTCGCCCGCTCGATCGCTCCCGACGAGGTGCTGGGGGGCGTCTGGTGGACGCGCGCGGTCACCGTCTCGGCGGTCACGACCGCGCTCATCATGCCCGTGGTGGGCGCGATGGGGGACTACGGCGGCCTCAAGAAGCGGTTTCTGTTCGTCGCCACAGTGGTCTGCGTCGCCCTGACCGCGGGTCTCTTCGGCATGGGGCCGGGCGATGCGTGGATCGCCGCGCTCGTGTTCATCGGGGCCAGCGTCGCCTACGAGTCGATGCAGTCGCTCGCCAACGCGTTTCTTCCCGAGATCTCCACGCGAGAGAACATGGGACGGATATCCGGGCTGGGCTGGGGTCTCGGATACTTCGGCGGCCTTCTCTGCCTCGTGCCGGCGCTGGGGATGGTCAGCGGCTGGCTGCCGGAGGACGGAGGGCTGAACGTGCGGTCCACGAGCCTCCTCGCCGCCGGCTGGCTCCTCGTGTTCTCAATTCCGGTCTTTCTCTTCCTTCGGGAGCGGCAGCCCCGCCGCCGCGCGCCGCTCGGCACCTGCGTGCGGATGGGCTTCGGCCGCATCGCGAACACGGCCCGGGACCTGAGGCGCTATCGTCAGGCCGTCCGCCTCCTCGTGGCGCGTCTCGTCTACAACGACGGGCTCGCGACCGCCTTCGCCATGGCGGCGATCTTCGCCGGGGTCGAGTTCGGGATGGAGACCGCCGACCTCCTCGTCCTCGGCATCGTCGTGAACCTGACGGCCGGCGCGAGCGCGATCGGCTTCGGGTTCGTCCAGGACCGGATCGGCGGGAAGCGAACGATCGCCATCACGCTCGTGCTGCTGATGGTGGCGATCGTCATGGCATGGTCCGCGCGGGATCTCCCGATGTTCTGGGGCGCGGCGATACTCCTGGGGCTGATGGTCGGACCGAACCAGGCGGGGAGCCGCGCCCTCCTCGGGTCGTTCGTACCCGAGAGCAAGCAGGGCGAACTGTTCGGCTTCTACGCCTTCTCGGGACGGCTTTCCGCCGCGGCCGGGCCGCTCTCCTACGGGCTCATCCTGGGCGCCACGGGCAGCCACCGCTGGGCCATCGCTTCCATCCTCGTCTTTCTCGCCGCCGGGTTCCTGCTACTACTGCGCGTGGACGAGGAGGAGGGCGTGGCGCTGGCGGAGGCGGAGGCGACGCCCGCAGGCTAGCGTCCGGTTCCCGGCGTCAAGCGGCCAGCGTGGCCACTTCCTCGCTCAGAAGGAGATGTAGCCGCCGATCTGGAACAAGATGAGCGCGTCGTCGCTGTCCGACAGAGGCTGACGGTCGAGGATCACGCGGCCGCCGTACCGCCGGCCGAGCGTCAGGCTGGCGCCGAACGTATGGACCACTTCAGATCCGGTGTACGCCAGTCCCGCGCGCGCCGCCGGCCGCAGGAGCCACTCGCCGCGCCCGATCCGGACGGACAGTCCGCTCCGGCTGGTCGTGCCCGCGACGTCCACGCAACGGAAGTTGTCCACATTGGCGTACACCGACACGGGGCCGGCGACCCGCCCCTTCACGCCGACGTAGTGCCCGGGGCACGCGATGTCGTTACCGCCGTCGATGCCCGCTTCGAGCATCAACCGACCCTCCGTCTCCGCTGTCTGCGGAGGCGGCGTCGACCGTCCAGGCGCTTCCTGCGCCTGCAGCGGTGTAGCGAGCAGCACGCCCCATATCATCAGTCGTTTCATGACAGTTTCTCCCATACCTGGAACGCGTTTGGTACGCTGGGTTGCCCGGCTAGCTCTAGATGCCAGGGACGTTGGTGACCGTTGGCTCGACTAGTGGAGAACTCGTGTCTGCACGCGTGAGTGGCGAGTGGCGATGATGGCCGGTGGCATGATCCGACGAACCCTCTAAAGCGGGGTGCAGATT
>JAPPBA010000042.1 GCA_026705295.1 Candidatus Palauibacter australiensis | reverse complement strand
CTCCCATCATGGAGGACCGCTTCAAGAACCGGCAGGACGGCGTCGGATACCTGGATTTCGGTTTCGATCACCTCTTCATCGTCCCGGTCGAAGGCGGCACGCCCACGCAGGTGACGTCGGGCGACTTCCAGCACCAGAGCCCGGCCGCGTGGACCCCGGACGGCGCGAGCCTCGTCTTCTCGTCGAACCGGAACGAGGACTGGATCCACGACTACCGTAATTCCGAGCTCTACACCGTCTCGATCGCGACCGGTGAAGTGCGGGCGCTCACCGACCGCCCCGGACCCGACCGGAGTCCGGCCGTCTCTCCCGACGGGCGGCAGATCGCCTTCGTGGGCTACGAAGACCGCACGCGCACCTACCAGGTGAGCCGGCTCCAGGTGATGAACCTGGACGGGGGCGGGCAGCGCGTCCTCACGGCCAGTCTCGACCGCAGCGTCTCGAACCCCGTATGGGCCTCCGACGGGAGCGGGATCTACTTCCAGTACGACGACGAGGGGAACTCGAAGGTCGGTTTCGCCACGCTCGCCGGCGATCTGGAAGTGCTGGCCGAGGATCTGGGGGGCACGTCCTACGGGCGTCCGTACGGCGGCGGGTCCTTCAGCGTCGCCGACGACGGGAGCTTCGCGCTCAACCAGACCCGTCCCGAATCGCCGGGAGAGGTCGCTGTGGGCGCGAGGGGTCGCGGCGTGCGTCGCATCACGTCACTGAACGAGGACCTGCTCGCGAACCGGCAACTCGGGGAGGTCGAGGAGATCTGGTGGGATTCATCCTTCGACGACCGTCCCATCCAGGGGTGGATCGTGAAACCGCCCGACTTCGATCCGGCCCGGCGCTATCCCCTCATCCTCGAGATCCACGGGGGTCCGGTCTCGAACTACGGAGACCGCTTCTCGGCGGAGATGCAGCTCCTCGCCGCCGCGGGATACGTCGTCCTGTACGCGAACCCGCGCGGGAGCACGAGCTACGGCGAGGAGTTCGCGGACCTCCTCTATCACAACTACCCGGGGCAGGACTACGACGATCTCATCTCCGGCGTCGATGCGGTCATCGACCGGGGGTACATCGACGAGGACAACCTGTTCGTCACCGGAGGGAGCGCGGGCGGCATCATGACGGCGTGGATCGTCGGCAAGACGGACCGCTTCCGGGCCGCCGTCGCCCAGAAACCCGTCGTCAACTGGATCAGCAAGACGCTCACGGCGGATAACTGGTACGGCTACTACCACAGCCGCTACGAGGGTCTGCCGTGGGAGAACCCGGACCCGTACTGGGAGTTCTCTCCCATCTCGCTCGTGGGGAACGTGAACACGCCCACGATGATCATCACGGGGGAGGAGGATCTGCGGACGCCGCTGTCGGAGTCGTACCAGATGTTCCACGCGCTCAAGCTGCGCGGGATCGACACCGCCGTGATCCGGCTGCCGGGCGCATCGCACGACATGAGCCGCCGCCCGAGCCAGCTCATGGCCAAGATCGCGAACATCGTGGCGTGGTTCGACAAGTATCGGACGCCGCCCGCCACGAGTTGACGCCGCGGACCTGTCGTCGAACGCTGCCCCCGAACCCGGGAGATCACGCATGAGCGACGCCGGCCGGCCGCTGGCGGGAGTGCGCGTCCTTGCCCTCGAACAGTACATGTCCGCCCCCTACTGCTCGCTGCTGCTCGCGGACGCGGGGGCCGAGGTCATCAAGATCGAGCGCCCGGGCCTGGGGGATCCGCGCCGGTCCATTCCACCCTTCGTGGAGCGGAACGGCGTCCGCATGGGCGTCGGATTCATGGCGTACAACCGGAACAAGAAATCCCTCGCGCTCAACCTCAAGAGCGATGAGGGGCGCGATCTCTACCGTTCCCTCGTCTCGAAGTCCGATGTCGTGGTGGAGAACCTGCGGCCGGGGTCCGTCGACCGGATGGGTCTCGGGTACGAGGCGCTGGCCGAGCTGAACCCGGGACTCGTATACGCCGCCGTGTCGGGGTTCGGGCGACTACCCGGGCGCGAGGGCCCATACGGCGACTGGCCCTCGTTCGATGTCGTGGCGGAGGCGATGGGGGGCGTCATGCACATGATCGGCTTCGCCGACAAGCCGCCCTCGCCCTCGATCTACGGAATGCCGGACCTGTACGCGGGGATGGCGGCGGCGCACGGCGTCTCGATGGCGCTCTACCGGCGCACCATGACGGGAAAGGGCCAGTTCATCGACTCCGCCATGTACGACGGCGTGCTGTCGCTGAACGAGCGCATGGTGTCGCTCGCCGCCAACACGGGGGCGCGGCCGAGACGGGGCGATCCGCCCGGCTTCTACCCGCGCGGACCGATGCCGGTGAGCGACGGATACGTGGCCTTCACGATTCCCGACGACATCATGTGGCGCCGCTTCTGCCGCATGCTGGGACGCCCCGACCTGCTGGAGGATCCGCGCCTGGATTCCCCCGATGCCCGCACCGAGAACCGCGCGCTCCTCGACGAGGTCGTCCGGCCCGTGTTCGCCGAACTGACCCGCGACGAGGCGGTGCGCCGGCTCCAGGAGGTGGGCGTCCCCGCGGGGCCCGTGCAGACCTCCGACGATCTGCTCGAGTGCCCGCAACTCGAGGCGCGCGGCGTCCGGGTCGCCGTGGACTACGACGGACTCGGAGAACTCCAGTTCGTCCGCACCCCGCTCCTCACCTCCGACGCACCCGATGTGCCGGTGAACCCCGCGCCCACCCTGGGCCGCGACACGCGACAGATCCTCACCGGGATCCTCGACCTCTCCGACGCCGACGTCTCCCGACTGGCCGCGGAGGCCATCATCGGGACCGAATCGGGAAGGAGCGAGAAATGAGAGTATTTCAGCGCGGCGGGTCCGCCAGGTGGGTGGCGATGAGGGCACCGTGTTCGCGGCCGTTTTCGATGAAGATCCTGTTCGCGTTGAAGCCGGCGGCGATCACGCCCGCGATGTAGACGCCCGGCACCGTCGTCTCCATGGTCGCCGGGTCGTGGGCGGGGATGCCCGTGTCGGCATCCGTGGGGACGCCGAGGCTGGAGAGCAGGGCGGCGTCCGGTCGCCAACCCGTCATCGCCAGCACCCAGTCGTTCGCGACCTCGGTCTCTTCGCCCGATGCCTCATCGACGACCGTGGCCTTGCCCTGTCCGAGCCGGGCGACCCGGGAGTTCCAGTGCATCAGGATCTCCCCGCCCGCGATCCGGTTTTCGATGTCCGGCCGCACCCACGGCTTGACGCCCCGGTCCAGCGCGTCGGCGAAGTGGACCATCCGCACACGGACGCCGTTTCGGTACATGTCCAGCGCCGCCTCGACGGCGGAGTTTCCCCCGCCCACGACGATCACGTCCTGGTCGAAGAAGGGATACGGTTCCCGGTAGTAGTGGACGACGCGGTCGTGCGGGCTGTCTCCTTCGAACTCCAGCCGGTTCGGCTCTCCGAAACCTCCGGTGGCGATGACCACCGCCCGCGAGGCGATCCGCCGCTCGCGTCCGTCCCGTGTTCGGGTGTCGAGCGTGAAGGCGCCCGCCTCGCGGTGGACAGCCGTGACCTCCTCGTACTGGCGGACGTCGATGCCGTGGTGAGAGACGACCTGCCGGTAGTAGGCGAGCGCGTCGCGGCGGGTGGGTTTCGGCTCCGGAATCGTGAACGGCACGCCGCCGATCTCCAACAGCTCCGCCGTCGAGAAGAACATCATGTAGGAAGGGTAGTGGGTCAGCGACTCGGTGATGCACCCGCGGTCGAGGATGGCGTAGCTCAGCCCGCGCTGCTTCACGGCGACGGCCGCCGCCAGCCCGCACGGGCCGGCCCCGACGATGGTCACGTCAAGCGGTTCGGTCTCGGCGCTGGAGTCCGGTGTCGTCCGCACTGTCACCCGCGTTTCTCCGGAGGATTCGTGAGCGCGGGATGGTAATCGTTCGGCCGGGAACGGGGAACCGATCGGGGCGCTTGACCCCCCGCACGTCTGGCGTGAGGTTCGCGGAGACTCCCAAGCCCGAAGGAGGCAGGCAATGAGCGCGCCGAAGACTGCATCCCCCCCGAACCCGTCCGCGACCGAAGCGGACGTCGACGAGGCCGCGATCCGGCGGGCGCGCGTCGACTTTGCGGCGGTGCACCGGATCATCGTGCACGAGAACATGCACGAAGGCACTTGGAACCACCTCAGTTGCAAGGTGCCGGGCAGGCCGGGGCACCTGCTGATTTCGCCCGGACGAACGCATTTCTCGCGGGTGACGGCCAGCAATCTCGTCGAGGTGAATGCCGACGGGCGTTCGGTGGGCGGCGAAGGGCGGCTCAACGTGAGCGCATGGGCGATCCATGCACCCATTCAGCGCGCTCGGCCCGACATCGTGTGCGCGCTGCACGTCCACCCTCCCTTCAGCACGGCGCTCGCCTCGGTCGACGGTTGGACGTTCGATGAGCGGGGCAGCCAGAACGCGGCGATCTTCTACGGGAACTGTGCGTACTTCGGGTACGAGGGGATCGTGACGGAGGCGGACGAAGGTGAGCGCATGGTCGAGGCCCTGGGCGACAAGCGCGTCCTCTTCCTCGCGAACCACGGGGTGCTCGTCGTCGGCGACACGATCGAGAAGACGATGCTGTGGCTCTACCAGCTCGAGCGCGCGTGCATGAACGAGATGCTGGCGCTTCAGTCGGGCGGGAAGATCCGCCCGGTTCCCGTCGAGGCCGCGCGATACAATGCCGCCCTGTCCGTCTACGCCGTGGGCGAGGCCGGCTATCTCGACGGCATGAAGGACGTGCTGGACGCGGGAGGGCACGACTACGCCACCTGACGCTGGTCAGAGTTGCTGCAGGGCGCGGCCCGCGATGTGGTGCCCGATGGCCAGGCAGGCGGTGGCCGCCGGGGAGGGGGCGTTGAGCACGTTCACGACCCCCGGCCCTTCCCGAATCACGAAGTCGTGGATCAGGGCGCCATCC
This sequence comes from Candidatus Palauibacter australiensis, assembly GCA_026705295.1. Classification (NCBI taxonomy): domain Bacteria; kingdom Pseudomonadati; phylum Gemmatimonadota; class Gemmatimonadia; order Candidatus Palauibacterales; family Candidatus Palauibacteraceae; genus Candidatus Palauibacter; species Candidatus Palauibacter australiensis. The sequence continues at coordinate 9,110 of JAPPBA010000042.1, read as the reverse complement.
GTGTCCACGGCCTGCGCGCGGATGCCGGAGCGCCATGCCTCGAGGTCGCGCACTTCGAGTGCGGGAAGCATCGCGCGCGCCTTGCGTACGACCGAGCGCCGGTCCAGCGAGCGCCACTGCTCCTCGACGGCGGTCCGCCAGTGGGCCTGCGCCAGGCGCCGGAAACCGCGGTAGCTCAACGCTTCGAGGGCGTCGGGCAGGCGGGCCGAGAGGCGGCCGTAGGCCTCCCGGCCCCAGGCCCAGACCGCGTTCGGTCCGAGTTCCACGCGTCCCGCGACGTTCCGGGTGAAGTGGACGCCGAGATGGGGAAGCCGCGGGTCCGGCACCGGATAGATGTGGCCCCGTACGAGCCCGGCGGCGGTTTCCGACAGGCCCCAGTACTCCCCCCGGAAGGGCAGAATCTTGAGATCGGGTTCGTGCCCCAGGATCCGCATCACGCGGTCGACGTGCAGCCCGGCGCAGTTGACGACGACTTTGGCGGCGATGTCGCCCGGGGGGCCGGCGAGCACGGTGCGGCGCCCGGAGCGGCGGGCTTCCCGCACCTCGAAGCCTGCGCGGATCGGGTGGCCGTCGCGGGAAAGATCCGCCGCGAAGGCCCGCGCCACGTCACCGAAGTCGACCGCCCCGGTGGCGGGTACGTGGAGCGCCTCCACGCCGCGCGCGTGCGGTTCGATCTCCGCGATTCCGCCGGGGCCGATCCGCTGCATGGCCACGCCGTTCGCCGTCCCGCGCCGCTCGAGTTCGGCGAGGGCCGTGAGCTGATCGCGCGAAGTGGCGACGACGATCTTGCCGGTGCGCGTGGTCGGAATGCCTCGCTCGGCGCAGTAGCGAAACAGCCGCTCGGCACCCTCCGTGCACAGCCGCGCCTTGAGCGACCCCGGCGCGTAGTACAGCCCGGCGTGGATGACGCCGCTGTTTCGCCCCGTCTGGTGCGCCGCGACCTCCGGCTCTTTCTCGAGCACGGTGAGCGAGAGATCCGGCCGGGCCCGCCGGATCGCGTCGGCCGTGGCAAGCCCGACGATGCCGCCCCCGATGACGGCGATGTCGAGCGGTTTCGTCATCGACCGCCCGTGTCAGCCTCCGCTCCGACCACGCACTCGGGAGTCTCGCCGCGCACCCACGCGGCGAGCATCTGCCACTCGGGGTCATCCATCGTGTCCCAGCGACGGGGGCCGCCGTGGAAATAGTCGCCGCCCGCCGCCGGGTGGAGGGGATGCGTGAGGAGTCGGCTCATCATTGGCTCGCCGGGCTCCACGTAGCGGCGCGTGATCGCGAAGTTGCCGCGCGACTCTTCCTGGTTCCAGAAGTCGCGATCCTCGGGGATGTGCCGCGCGAAGCCGCGCGCCCCGGTCTCATGACAGTGGATGCACTCCACGTCGCCCGGGCGCTTGTCGAGGTACATCTTCTGGACGCAGTCGCGGAAGAAGTCGAAGTCGAGCCGTGGCGGCGCGGGGCGCTCCACCGGGTCGGCCGCCGCGACCCAATCGGCCATGGCCCGCCATTCCGGATCCGATTTCGACTCGAAGAACTTCCCGCCCACGTGGAGCGGGGCGCCGCCGGCCGGCACCGTGAGCGTCTTCCTGAGGAGGCGGCTGCCATCGGGGTCGCCCGGCGTGACGAGGCGGGACACGACCTCGAAGTTCCGGCGGGAGTCCGCCTCCGACCAGTACACTTCGCCATCGTCCGTCTCGCGAAGCCGCTGAAGCCGCAGCGGCGTGCCCTGCTCGGCATGGCAGGTGACGCACGGAGCCCGTCCCGGCCCCCATCCGCCGCGGTCCGCGAGGAAGATGGGCTCGATGGCCTCGCGGTAGCGCTCGAAGTCAAGCGGCTCCTGGCCTGCCACACCGCCGGCGCCGGAAGCTGACGCCATCCACGCCAGGGTGACCGCTGCCACGTACCGCCCGAACGCCGCGCGCTTCCGCGCCGGGTTCGCGCGGCTCACGGGAACACCACCGTCTTGTTGCGCTTCGGCGTCTGGCCGACCGGGATGCGGGCGATCTCCTTCATCTCCTTCGTGTCGACGACGGAGACATCGTTCGAGCCCGCGTTCGCCACGTACAGGTAGCGGCTGTCCGGCGTCATCGTGAGCCAGTCGGGGATGTGGCCGACCTCGACCCCGCCCAGGTACTCGAGGTCCGGCAGCGACCACGCGTAGACGTGCCCGTTGGGTTTGCTCGTGGACCAGAGCTGCCGTCCGTCCGGCGACATGAAGACGTTGTGCACCGTTCCCCGCGTGGGAATCGATTTGACGACCTCGCCCTTCTCCAGGTCCACGATGTCGACGCAACGGCAGTCCTGGATGATCGCGACGTACACCTTCCGGCCGTCCTTGCTGATCGCGACGTTGTGCGGGCGCCCCGAGAGCGGGATCCGCTCCACGACCTTCATGACGTCCGTGGGGACGATCTCCAGCGTGCGGTCGATCTCGTTGCTGAAGTAGAGCGTCCCGCCATCCGGCGCCGCGGCGACACCGTGCGCCTTGGGAATCCCGTCGATCACCTGCACGACCTTGTTCGTGGCCGGATCGATGATGTGGACGTTGTCCCCCGCCGAGTTCGTCTGAACGATCCGTAGCTTCCCCTCCTGCGCCGCCACGGCGGTGGCGGAGGAGAGCGCGAGGGCGAGAAGGCCCTGGACGATGGCCGCTGGAGAGTGGGCGCGGCAGGGCCGGAAGAGGCGTTTCATCGTGAACCTCCGAAGTTCGCGAGAATCTTCCCAACGGTACGGTCCGGCAGTCGCGCCGGTCCATACCCCGAGGAGCCCCGGCTCAGCCGTTCGGCGGCATGACGATGTCGTCCGCGCCGAGGAAATCGGCGAGGTCGGCGACCGCGGCGTTCAGCCCGGTCGTGAAATGCGCGGTTGGGGCGAAGCCCGACTCGAGGTGCAAGGCGCGGATTTCGAGCACGCCGCGGTCGCGGTGCAGCTTCGGGTCGAGCCGGCCCACGAGCCGGCCGTCGTGCAGGATGGGCAGGACGTAGTAGCCGTACTTCCGCTTCTTCGCCGGGACGTAGATCTCGACGGTGTAGTGAAAGTCCAGGAGTTCGGCGGCGCGCTTCCGCTGCCAGAGGAGGGAATCGAAGGGGCAGATGAGCGTCGTCCCCGCGGGCTCCGGGAGTCGGTTAATGCCGTCGAGGTGTTCGGGCAGGGCGTAGCACGGTCCCCGCAGTCCTTCCACCCCGACCTCGACGATCCGTTTTTTCCGCAGGTTGCGGGCGATCGCTCGCCGCCGCTCCGCCGCGTTCAGTTCCGGTCCGGTGAAGTAGTTGACGAGGTGCCGCTCCGGGGCGATGCCGCAGCCCGAAAGCCCGACGAGGAGCCAGCTGTCGCGGTACTCCGCGAGCGTTGCGGCCGGCCCGTCGGGGTACACCCGTTCCGCCACGTCATAGACGCAGCGGAAGTGGCGCCGCCCCGTCACCGCGACCCGTCCGTCGTGCCACAGCAGCTTGAGCGAGCGCTTGTCCTCCTTCAGGCGCCACGCGAGCGAGTCCGTCTTCTCCTCGCGTTCGGCCGGCTGCGGCTGGAAGTCGACGCTCTCCAGCGGTCCTTCCGCGCGCAGACGCCGCAGCACACGCCGCTTCGACGCCGTCGACGTCGCGTATCGGCTCCACCACGCGCGCCCCGACCAGCTCTCGGGCGGGAACCGTCGCATGCGCCGCCGCCCGAGCGGAAGATGGGAGATGGGAAGGATCGAGGCTTCGTGCCCCCAGTACTCGTACGCGAGGCGGTCCCGATACACCCAGCGGTCCACGTCCGCGCGGTCGTAGGAGCCGAACCGGCTCCAGAGGGTCAGGTAATGGGCCCGGTCCACCACGTTCACGCTGTCGAGTTGAAGCGCGCCCGTCCGCGTTAGATGGTCGACGAAGGCCGCCGGGGCGAGCGGGCTCGACCCCCGCGGCCGGTCGAGCCCCTGGCGGTGCAGCCACAATCGGGTGGCCGCCTCCCGGGTGAACTTCGGATGGCCCCGGCGGGCCCCGCTCACGCCGCCGCGGCGCGGTTCCGGGTCGCGGCCCGGCGGCTCAGCGGCTCTCGTCCTCGGCCGCGACCGCTTCCGATCCCAGGTGCTTCCGGAACCAGGTCAGGATCCGCTCCGACACGTCCATGACGAACTTGGGTTCGCGCGGCCCGTGCGGCGTGCGCGGGTACACGACCATCTCCGTCGGCACGCCGCGGCGGTCGAGGGCGCGGTAGAACTCCTGCCCCTGCGTGAAGGGGACGCGCAGGTCCTCGGCCCCGTGAATCACCTGCGTCGGCGTGACCACGTTCGCGATGTGGTACATTGCCGAGTGCCGCTCGTAGCGCTCGTAGTCCTCCCAGAACTCGACCCCCATGTGGCCCACGAGGTAGTCCTGGATGTCCGTCGTCGTCGTCATCGAAACCAGGTTCGGGAGTCCGGCCCCCATGCTCGCCGCCACGAAGCGGTCGGTCTGGGTGACCGCCCACGACGTCATGTAGCCGCCGTAGCTCCAGCCCATGAGGAGGAGGCGGTCAGGGTCCGCCACCCCCATGTCGATCACGTGGTCGACCCCCGACATGAGGTCGCGGAAGTCGCCGTAGCCCCAGTCCTGGAAGTTGGCGTAGCGGAAGTCCTTCCCGTAGCCGGTCGAGCCGCGGGGGTTCGGGCGCAGGATCGCGAAGCCCTCCTGGGCGAAGTACTGGAGCATGTACGCGGCCGGACTGCCGGTGAAGCTCTGGCTGAAGACGCCCGCCGGCCCGCCGTGCACGTTCAGGATGAGCGGCACGCGCTCGCCCTCCTCGTAGTCCACGGGGTAGGTGAGGAGCCCCTCGATCTCGAATCCTTCGGTGGACGTCCAGGAGACGAGTTGGGTACGCCCCATCTCCGGGCGCGGCACGTCGGCATGCACATCCGACACCCGCTGCGGCGAGTACCCGTTGGTGGGCGACACGAAGACGTCCCACGGTTCCTCGGGGGTCTGCCACGTGAAGGCCATGCGGCTCGCGTCGTCGGTGAGCGCGACGGAGCCGACGACGCCATCCCCGTAGGAGACGAAACGCATCTCGCCGCCATCGGCAGGCACGGCCAGCACGTGCCTGCGCGTGCCGAGCGATTCGAGGAGGAGCAGTTCGGAGGAGTCCCCCGACCAGCCGAGCACGGACGCGCTCCGGTTCGGGGTGTCCAGTCGCCGGGCCTCTCCACCCCCCGCCGGCATGACATATACGTCACCGAGTCCGATCGGCTCCGGTTGATTCCCGGTCGACACGTAGGCGATCCAGGCGCCGTCCGGCGACCAGTGCGGGCTCCGCTCGATCCCCGCCCCGCCCACGAGGAGCGCGATCTCTCCGACCGCGGCCGGACCGGTGTCGCCGCCTTCGGCCGGTTCTTCGTCGTCGTCTCCCTCGGCTTCCCGCGCGGCCAGGATTTCACTGATCTCCGCTGCGTCAGGGACGGTCGTCGTGGAGAGATCTCCGCTCAGCCGCCCCGTATTGATACGGGGATCGACCTGGTGCGCGAACACGATCCTCTCCCCGTCCGGCGCCCAGCCGAATCCGGTGATATGGAAGTCGCCGTGGGTGAGCCGAACCGGCGTCGCGGGCTCGTCCGACGCCGCGTTGACGGCGGCCACGTACAGGTGCGCGAACTTGTAGTTCCGGTCGACGAGAATCACGTCCCGCTTTTCCTCCCGCGCCTTCTTCTCGTCCGCGGTCGGCGGATCCCGCATGAGGAAGGCGATCCGCGTCCCGTCGGGCGACCAGCGATACCCCGCCACCGATCCCTCCGCCTTCGTGAGCTGCCGCGCCTCGCCGCCCGCCATCGGCAGCGCCCACACCTGGCTGCCCGCCTCGCCCTCTCCGTCGCGGCCGGAGCTGAAACTCAGCCACGCGCCGTCGGGCGAGAACTGCGGCGCCCCCGCCGACGCCTCCCCACGCGTCCACTGCGCGGCCCCCGTCCCGTCCGCGTCCGTCATCCAGATGTGACTCCGATACTCCGACTGCGGTCCTTCCATCAGCGGCTCGCGCACCACGAAGGCGATGCGGGAGCCGTCGGGGGAGATCGCGGTGCCGGAGACCGCGCGGTACTGCATGCTCAGCGCCGGGGTCCACGCGTCGTCGGCCTGGGCGCGGGCTTCATGCGCCCCGAAGGATGCGGTCAGGATGAAGACCGCGGTCAGCGTGGGGACCCTCAGCGGGGTGCGGAGGAGGAAGGGCTGAGACAGAATGTTCCTGGACCCGGACATGTTCACACCTCTCGGTTCACCTGGCGTCGTTGCGTGCTCGCGCATCGCACCACGCCCCCAACATAGCGAACAGGCAACAAGCGAACAGGCGATAGATGTCCGAGACTCTGCAAGCCGCCGGCACCGCCGTTCCGGTGTCGGGATCCGAGCGCATCCATGCGATCGACGTGCTCCGCGGCGTCGCGGTGCTGGGCATCCTCATCGTCAACATCTGGAGCTTCGCCTGGGTCTCCGCGGCTTACCGGAATCCGTCCGCCGCCCCGGGCGGCGGCCTCGGGGCCACCGACCTCTGGATCTGGGCCGCGGTCAACGTCTTCGCGGACACGAAGTTCATCTCGATCTTCTCCCTCCTGTTCGGCGCGGGGATCGCGATGATGAGCGAGCGCATGGACCGTCGCGGCGTCCCGGGAGGCCGGCTGCACTATCGCCGCCAGTTCTGGCTCCTCGCGATCGGACTGCTTCACGCCTACGGGATCTGGCACGGAGACATCCTCGTCCCCTACGCCCTCTGCGGCTTCATCCTGTACGGGTTCCGCGACTGGGCGCCCCGCCGCCTGCTGTGGGCCGGGGGGTGTGCGGTCGGGATCGTCGTACTCGTTATGGGCCTCGCCCACTGGTCGATTCCGTACTGGCCCGCCGGGGAGCGGGCGGAGGTCGCGGCGCAGTGGGCGCCCGCGGCCGCGGAGATCAGGGTGGAGATCGAAGCGATGCGCGGGGGCTGGGCGCAGCAGATGCCCGTCCGCGCCTACTACGCCTTCCTCGTCGAGACCGTCGCCTTCGCGGGCTACCTCCTGTGGCGAGCGGGCGGGCTCATGCTCGTGGGCATGGCCCTTTACAAGCTGGGCGTGCTCTCGGCGACGTGGCCGGCCTCGTTCTACCGCCGGCTCGTCCTCTGGGGGCTCGGGCTCGGCCTGCCGCTCGCCGCCGCAGGGGTCTGGTACAACGTGGAGGCCGGGTTCGCCTGGGAGCAGTCGAAGCTCGGAGGGAGCCTCTTCAACTACGTCGGCTCCATCGGTGTCTTCCTTGGCTACGTGGGGTTGGTGATGCTCCTGGGTCGGAGCGGGCGCCTGTCTCGCGCCCGCGCGCGCCTGGCCGCCGTCGGTCGCATGGCGTTCACGAACTACATTGTCCAGAGCGTGCTGTGTTCGCTCATCTTCTACGGCCATGGGCTGGGCCTGTTCGAGCGGGTGGGGGGCGCGGCGTGCGTCGGCATCGTCGTGGCCATCTGGGCGCTCCAGCTGGCGTGGTCGCCGTGGTGGCTCGCCCGGTTCCGCTTCGGACCCCTGGAGTGGGTCTGGCGTACACTGTCCTACGGGAAGCGTCAGCCGCTGAGGATCGTGTGAGGACAAGGGCAGCCGAACGCGGAGCGGAACTGAACGCAGCATGGAACATGGAGGTTCGATGAAGGGGATCGGGGCTGGGATGCGGGCACTTCACGCGGCGGGGCCGGTCGCGCTGCTCATGCTTGTCCTCTCTCCGCTGGCCGCCCTGCCGTCCGTCGCGGGCTTCTCGCCCGCGGGCGGGCTGGCGGCGCAGGAAGAAGGTGAACGGGAAGCGCGGGAGGCGGCGGAAGCGGCCGAACTCGCGCGCCGCGATTCCCTGCGCAGGATCTTCGATCCGGCGGTCGCCTTCGAACCGCTTGATCTCCCCGAGCCCGGCGAGTTTCGGGATGCTGCCGGCGCGCCCGGCGAGGCCTACTGGCAGCAGCGGGCGGACTACCACATCAAGGTCACTCTCGTCGACGACCGCATCGAGGGCACGGAACGCATCACCTACACGAACAACAGTCCCGATTCGCTCGCGAGCCTGTGGGTGCAGCTCGACCAGAACCTCTTCCGCGAGACCAGCTACGGGGCGCTGAGAGCGGAGGAACTCGGCGGGGACGTTCGCCACGGCGGCTTCTTCAAGGACGGCGGTTTCGTGATCTCGGGGGTGCGCGCCGACCTCGGCGGCGAGATGACGGTCCCCGAGTACCGGACCGAGGACACGATGATGGAGATCCTCCTCGGCGAACCCCTCCCTCCGGGCGGGAGCCAGGTCGAGGTCGAGATCGACTTCGCGTTCGAGATCCCCGAGACGGGCGGCGACCGCATGGGGCAACTCGACATCCGGGGCGGGATCATCTATCAGCTCGCGCAATGGTACCCCCGCGTCTTCACCTACGACGACGTGAACGGGTGGAACCAGTCGCCCTTCCTGGGGCAGGGCGAATGGTACCTGGAGTACGGCGACTTCGATGTCGAACTCACCGTCCCGCGTGATTTCATCGTCGTCGCAACGGGAGAACTCCTCAATCCCGAGGAAGTCCTCACGCCGATGCAGCGCGAGCGGCTCGCCGAGGCGCGCCTCTCGGAGGAGGCCGTCCACATCATCGGGCCGGATGAAGCCGGAGAGGGCCACACGCGGCCACCCGGCGAAGCCCCGCTCACATGGCGCTTCCGCGCCGAGAACGTGCGCGACTTCGCGTGGGCTACCTCCGACCGCTTCGTCTGGGACGCCGCCGGCTGGGAGGACGTCCTCATCATGTCCGTCTACCCTGAGGAGAGCATCGGCGGACCCGTGGGCAGCGGCTGGGAACGCTCCACCGAATATCTCCGTCACAGCGTCCGGTACTATTCGGAGCAGTGGCTCCGCTATCCGTATCCCGTCGCGATCAATGTGGCCGGCCTCGCGCTCGGGATGGAGTATCCCATGATCGTCTTCTGTTCGTGGCGGTCCCGCGGCGCCTTCCTCTTCTCCGTCACGGACCACGAGATCGGACATACCTGGTTCCCGATGATCGTGGGTTCCGACGAGCGGCGGTACGCGTGGATGGATGAGGGGTTCAACACATTCATCAATTACTATTCCGGCATCGAATTCGCGGGCGGGGAGCCGATCCTGGGCCAGCTCATGTCCCCCGCCCAGATCGCGACG
>JAPPBA010000041.1 GCA_026705295.1 Candidatus Palauibacter australiensis | reverse complement strand
ACGGCCAGAAGAAGCAGTCCTGATTGAGGGGCTGCGAGAGATCGTAGAGTTTCATGAGTGATCGGCTCCACTCGGTTCGATGTTGTGGCGGCAAGAACCAACGGCCGTACGCTCCCGCATCCGCTCGGGGAACGCAATGCCGGCGGCTGGCGGCACGAGCCCCGCTGCGTTCGCCCGGCGCTGACGCGGGGCGTTGTCGTGGGCCGCCGGGGTCACGACGATTCGGCCGGGGCGTCGAAGAGCGCCTGCACGGCCGGTTTCCGAACCTTGCCCATCGCGTTCCGCGGCAGGTCTGCGACGCAGAGCCAGGCGCGCGGCACCTTGTAGCGCGCGAGCCGCTCCCGGACCCACGGATCCAGCCGCTCGGGGAGGGAGTCGGGCCCCGGCGCCGCGTCGGGCTCGGGGACGACGGCGGCGGCGACCCTCTCTCCCCACTCCTCGTCCGGGATTCCGACCACGGCGCAGTCCCTCACATGCCGGTGCGTGCGCAGCAGTTCCTCGATCTCGACCGCCGAGATCTTGTAGCCGCCGCTCTTGAGGATGTCGACGGAGCGGCGCCCCAGAAGACGGTAGTAGCCATCCTCGAGGACCGCCTCGTCTCCCGTCAGGAACCATCCGTCGGCGAAGGCGGCCGCCGTCTCCTCGGGACGCCGCCAGTATTCGGAGAACACCATGGGGCCGCGGATCCGGATCTCGCCCGACTCTCCCGGCGCGACGACTTCCATGCCGTCCGCGAGCACGCGCCCCGTGGCCGCGCGCACGAGACGCAGGCCGACGCCGGGGAGCGGCTGGCCCACGGTGCCCGGCCGCCGCTCGCCGTCGTACGGATTCGAGAGCCCCATGCCAATCTCCGTCATGCCGTAGCGCTCGAGGAGGCGGTGCCCCGTGATCTCCTCCCAGCGCTCGAACGCGCGCACGGGGAGAGCGGCCGAACCCGACACCATCAGCCGGAGGGCGCCCACGCCCCGCGACCATCGCCGACGGGTGGAGCCTTCGGCGGCATCCCAGGCGCGCAGGAGCTTCGCGTAGATCGTCGGCACGGCCATGAACACGCTGATGTCGCCCGAGGCGAGTCGCTCCCACGTGACCGACGGCTCGAACGACCCGCCGAACTCTACCGCGGCTCCCGCGGAGAGCGGACAGCAGAGCGCGTTGACCACGCCGTGCGTGTGGTGAAGGGGAAGGACGTGGAGGATGCGGTCGTCGCGCTCCCATCTCCACGCGTCGAGCAGCGACCGGATGTGCGCCTCGATCTGGGCGTGCGTCGTCACGACGCCCTTGGGGCGTCCCGTCGTGCCGCTCGTGTAGAGGATCATCGCGGGTCGATCCGCCCCGATCGAGGGCAGCGGGTCCGGGTCGGGCACGTCGGACGCCGAGGAGCCCGCTTTCGCATCGCCGGCGTCGTGAAATGGGATGCCGCGCTCCCGCGCCGGGCCCTCGACCCGACGTCCCGTCTCTCCGGCCCCGATGAGCGCGGCGCAGTCCGCATCGTCGATCACGTATTCGATCTCGCGCGCGGGATGGTCGGGACATAGCGGGACCGCGATCCCGCCGGCGCGCCAGATCGCCCACTGGGTGACGACGTACTCGAAGCCCGGCGCCATGAGGAACCCGACCCGGGCCCCGTCCAGATCGGCGGCGCCGGCTCCGTCAAGGAGATGTCGGGCCCACAGCCGCGATTGCGCGGCGAGTTCGCCGTACGTGCGGGACGCGCCATCCGCGAGCACGGCGACGCGGTCCGACCACTCCGGGGGCGGGCGGAAGAGCGCGGGGCCGGTCAAGTCCGGGCGCGAGCCGCCGCGAGCGACACCACCCGGGCGGTCAGGGTGCGGACCAAGTGCCGGCGGTACGCCTCGTTCGCGTGCATGTCGGCGGCGGGTTCGGAAGTCTCCGCGCATGCGGCCGCTGCGGCTCCGATCGCTTCCGCCGTAGGCTCCGCGCCGACGAGCGTGCGCGCGGCCTCGCTCATCAGGCAGGGGGTGGCCCCGCCGTTCACAAGCGAGATGGCGGCGGCGCAGACCCCGCGGGAGTCCAGGCGCACGCGCGCCGCCACGCCGGCGAGGGCGTAGTCGCCCCGGCGCCGGGCCACCTCGTCGAAGGCCGTCCCCTCCCCCGGGGCGGGCGGGGGCACCTCGATGGCCGTGAGGAGTTCATCGGGTTCCAGCACGGAGAAGAAGGGGCCGAGGAAGAAATCGTCCAGATCCAGGGTCCGCTCCACCCTGGAGCCGGACTCTCCTCCCCGCGGGCGGCGGGCGATCCGGACCCGCGCCCCGAGCGTGAGGAGGACGGCGGGCAGTTCCGCGGCGGGATCGGCGTGCGCCACGGAGCCTCCCACCGTGCCCCGCGAGCGGATCTGGGGGTGCGCGATGAAGGGCGCCGCCTCCGCGAGGAGCGGGGCCCGCCGCGCGATGAGCGGATCGCACTCCAGTTGGCGATGCCGGACCATGGCGCCGAGACGCAGCCCTCCGTCCCCCATCTCCTCGACGCCCGCCAGCTCCTCGATCCCGTTCAGGTCCACGAGACGTTCCGGCGCCGCGAGACGGAAGTTGAGCATCGGGACGAGGCTCTGTCCGCCCGCGAGCGGTCGTGTCTCGACGGACGCATCCGCGAGCGCCTCCAGCGCTTCGTCCAGGTCGGCCGCCGCCAGGTACTCGAAGGGCGGCGGCTTCACGACGCCCCCCGGAGGAGTTCGAACAGGCGGCCGGGGCTCAGCGGGATGTCGAGGATCTCCAGTTCCGGGGCGATGTCGGCCAGCGCGTCCTCGACGGCCTGCGCGAAGGCGGCGGCGACCGGGATCGCGCCGCCCTCCCCCACGCCCTTCGTCCCCAGCGGGTTCAGCGTCGAAGGCGTCTCGAGGTGGGCCGTCTCGATCGGGGGCACGTCCGTCGATGTCGGGAGCAGGTAGTCCATGAACGAGGCGTTGCTCGTGCCCCCGAACTCGTCGAACACGAGTTCCTCGTAGAAGGCGTTTCCGATCCCCGCCGCGACGCCGCCATGGATCTGGCCTTCCACGATGGTCGGGTTGATCACCGTCCCGCAGTCGTGCACGACGATGTAGCGCAGGATCTCGACCATCGCCGTCTCGGCATCCACCGCGACGACGATGGCGTGCGTCCCGTTCGCGGTCGTCCCGTACGGCGGGCCGAAGTACGAGGTCGCCTCGAGCCCCGGCTCGGTCCCCGGCTGCACGGCCCCGCGCAGCGGGTTGGCGCTCACCGCGAGCGCGCCGAGGTCGACGGACAGGTCCGGGGCGCCCCGCACGCGGGCGGCGCCGTCAACGAGTTCGAGGTCTTCGGGATCGACCTCGAGCGCGTCAGCGGCGTGGCGCAGGATCTTCTCCCGCACGGACTGCGCCGCGGCGTGGATCGCGTTGCCGGCCACGACCGCCCCGCGGCTCGCGAAGGTGCCCGTCCCCCAATGGAAGTCGCTCGTGTCGCCTGTCACCACCCGCACGTCGGACGGCGCCACCCCGATGGCATCGGCCACGATCTGCGCGAAGGAGGTGAAGTGCCCCTGGCCCTGGGTGCCCACGCCGGTCGCGAGACGAACGGTGCCGCTCGGCTCGACCGTAATCCGGGCGCCCTCGTAGGGGCCGATCCCCGTCCCTTCCACGTAGTTGACGACGCCGACGCCGACCACGCGTCCGTCCGCCCGCGCCCGCTCGCGTTCCCGCGGGAACGTCTCGTCATAACCGACGAGACGCACGGCCTCTTCGAGCGACTCCTCATAACTCCCGCTGTCGTACCGGAGCGGGGCGAAGTCCTGGTACATGACCTCGTGGTTGTAAGGGAACTCGTCCGAACCGATCACGTTGCGGCGGCGGATCTCGACCGGATCGATGCCGAGGCCGCGCGCCGCGAGATCGAGCAGGCGCTCCATGACGAACACGCCGTGCTGCCGGCCAGCGCCGCGCACGGGCGTGACGATCGGCTTGTTCGTGAAGGCGACCCGGAACTCGCTCTCGTAGTTCGGCACCCGGTAGGGCCCGAGCAGCGTGCACTGGCTGTTGATGGGGATCGTGAGACCGTAGGGGTCGTACGCCCCCGAGTCGTGGATGAAGATGTCGCGCACGCCCAGGATCCGGCCCTCGCGCGTGACCGCGATCTCCGCCTCGTGCAGTTGCCCCCGCTCCTGTGTGGTGGCGAAAAAGTTCTCGTACCGGTCCTCGACCCACTTCACGGGCCGCCCCAGTCGGATCGAGGCCCAGGGAATGAGGATCTCCTCCGCGTAGAACATGATCTTCGGGCCGAAGCCGCCGCCGACGAAGGGGGCGATGAAGCGCACCTGCGACTCCGACAGGCCGAGCGCCGCGGCCACGACGTTGCGCACGGGGATGGGGGCCTGTGTCGTATCCCATACCTGCAACCGGTCGGCCCGCGCGTCCCACTCCGCCACGACGGCCCGGTTCTCGATCGCGCCCCCGATCCCCCGGTCGTAGCTGAAGCGCCGCTCCAGGACGAGATCGGCCCGCGCGCGGGCGGCGGCGTAGTCCCCCTTCGCCTGCCGGACGTGCGCGGCGAGGTTCGACGGGAGGTCTTCATGCACGCGAGGCGCGTCCTCATCGAGCGCCCGCCCGAGGTCCACGACGGGATCGAGCGGCTCGATGTCCGCCTCCACGAGCTGGGCCGCGTCCTCGGCCACGTAGCGGCTGTCCGCCACGATCATCGCCAGCGCCTCGCCCTGATGCCGGATCCGCTCGCGGACGAGGGGGAGCGCCGTGCGCGCGTGGAACACGAGCCCCTCGAGCGGCGGCGGCGGGACGAGCACGGCGCCGGGACGCAGGAGCGGACCGAGGTCGGCGGCCGTGAAGACGGCGTGGACGCCGGGGTGCGCCCGAGCGCTCGCCACATCGAGCGCGCGCAGCCGGCCGGCAGGCAGGTCGCTGCGCACGAAGGCGACGTGCAACGTGCCCGGCGGCTCGACGTCCTCCACGAACTGCGCGCGGCCGGTCAGCAGCCGCGCGTCCTCGTTGCGCGGCACCCGCGCTCCGACCCACGTCCCGCCCGCCCGGCTCACGGTTCCCCCTCCGCCGCGAGGCGCTCGGCCGCGAGCGCGACGCCCTCCACGACGTTGTGATAGCCGGTGCAGCGGCACAGGTGCCCGGACACCGCCTCGCGGATCTCCCCCCGCGAAGGCGCCGGATTCTCGCGCAGGAAGGCCTCCGCCGTCATCAGGATGCCGGGGGTGCAGAAGCCGCACTGCAGACCGTGCGCCTCGTGCAGCGCCCGCTGGACCGGGTGCAACTGTTCGACGGAGATCGCTTCCCCGGGCGCCGCCGTGGCGAGCCCTTCGACGGTCGTCACCTCGTGCCCATCGATCTGTACCGCGAACATGAGGCAGGCCCGAACCGGTTCCCCGTCCAGTTGCACGGTGCACGCCCCGCACACCCCGTGCTCGCATCCCACGTGCGTGCCGGTGAGCCCGACGTCGGAGCGCAGAAAGTCCGACAGGAGGAGGCGCGGCTCCACCTCCCCGGACCACGCCACGCCGTTGATCCGGGCGGATACCCGCACCGAGCTCGATCCGGCTACGGGACGAGTTCCTGGCGCGGCTGGAGCTTCACCGCCCACAGCCCGCTGAAGTACTCCGCGAAGAAGAGGTTCCCCTTGTGGATCTGCGGCCCCCAGGTGAAGGGCGCGTTCGCCACTACGCCGTCCGGATCGTACGCCATGTAGCGTGCGATCTCCCGGCCCTGCTCGCCCAGGTTCCCCTTCAGCTCGCCGGAGATGTCGAGGACCCGCAGCCCGCCGTTGTAGAACGCCGCGTACAGCTTGTCGTCGTCGATCCACATGTTGTGCGAGCCTGCCTCGGGGATCTCGTAACGCGCGACCTCCTCCGGGTTCTCCGGGTCCGTGAAGTCGACCACGTGTATGTAGCCCGACATGAACATCGGCGTGCGATCCGGGTCCTGTCCGTCGAAGCCCGGACGCCCCGCCTCGTCTCCCATGAACACGTAGAAGCGCCCCGTCGGACTCCGGTACGGGAAGGCGGCGTGCGTCCGCCCGCCGATGTCGCGGAAGCGCGCGATCTCGACCGGATTGGACGGAGAGCCGCCGCGGTCGCCGCCCCCCACGTCGATGAGCACGACCCCGTCGCCCCAGTTCGAGGTGTACGCGATCCCGTCCACGATCCAAATGTCGTGGATCGCGTGCCCGGGCGTGTCGAGTTCGAACCGGCCCACGCGATGCGGGGTGGCCGGGTCCTCGATGTTGATCACGTCGAAGCGGCGCCCATTGTTCACCGCGTACACGTGACCGTCGTGGATGAAGAGGTTGTGGACGCCGCCGGTAAGCTCGTCGTCGAACACGGAGATCGTCGTCACGTCCCGCGGGTTCCGGCAGTCGAGGATGACGATCCCGTTGCGGCGGTTGGAGGCCCCCTCGCGCGAGATCACGCAGACCTCGCCGTCCTCGCTCACCTTCACGTCGTTCGTCGTGCGCGCGTTGACGACGACAGAGTCGGTGAGGACGGGGCTCGCCGGATCCGTCACGTCCCAGAAGTAGACGGCGCCCGCGGCCGCGTGCGTGCCGGTGATCGCGTAGTCGCGCCCGTCGACCCCCTCCCACACCCACAGGTCCGAGGTACGCTCGTTGTTGACCTGTCCATGACCCACGAACGTGACTTCCTGCGAGGCGTGCCGCGGATGGACCTCCAGCGAGGTACGCGCGGCGCGGCCCGGCACGTTGGCGACGACCGTGTACACGCCGGGGAAGTAGGCCACGAACCGGCCCTGACCATCGATCTCCGCCGGGGGGATGTCCGCCGTCGCCTCGATGGAGGGGTCCGACATCACGGTCCAGGTGACCGGCAGGTCGCCCACCGCGCCGCCCATCGCGTCCTCGACGGCCGCTTCGAACCGCACCACGTCGCCCGTTCGCGCCCGCTCCGCGCTCCCCGACACCGTCAGGCGAGCGGCGGGGTTCTCCCTGACATCGTAGCGGACCTCCGCGGCGATGCCTTCCGCTTCCGCCTGCAGCACCACCTGCCCCGATGCGTGCGCCGTGAGGATGCCGAAGCGGTCCACGGTCGCCACGCCCTCGTCGGAGGTGGACCAGCGGATCTCGCCATCGCGCTCGTCCTCGGCCGTGTCGAGCAGCGTCGCCCGGTGACGCGTCGCGACGCCGACGTACGTCGACCCGCCCGAAGGCGTCACATCGATCCGGTCGAGCGGGGGAAAGGTCACGCTCACCATGGCCTCCCCACGCAGCCCCCTCGCGCTTGCCACGATCGCGGAGACCACGTATTCCCCACCCCTGACCGCCCTCACGCGGCCCGTCGTGCGATCCACGTCGAGGCTCCGGCGCGCGCTCCCCGACCGCCCGTCCGCGAAGGCGGGGAAGAAGAGCACCTGGGCGTCGACCGCGTTCCCATCCGCATCCAGGACGCGGACCTCCAGCGTGGCCTCTTCCCCCACCTCCAGCGACAGCGCGCTCGGCACGACCTCGACCGAAACCGCCTCCTGCGCCGCGGCGGGAGTCATCGCGGCGAAACCGGCGGCCGAAAGCACGAGGAAAGTGAGGAGTACGGAGCGGGCGGGGATCTTCATCGTTCGACCTCGTCTGCGGGACGTGCGGATCAAGACGCCCCAAGATGCCCGCCCCGCAAGCGACGGCGCAAACCCGTCGGGGGTCGCCCAGGCGTTCAGTAGCTGTGGGCGTGGACGCCCTGGACGGCTCGGCCGGAGGGGTCGGCCATGCCGGCGAAGGCGGGGTCCCAGGCGATCGCGGCGGGGGTGCTGCAGGCGATGCTCGGACCCTCCGGGACGCAGCGGACGGCCGGCTCGCCGGGGAAGTGCGACGCGAAGATCGAGCGGTAGAGATACGCTTCCTTCGTGAGCGGCGTGTTGGTGGGGAACCGCGCCGCCGCCCTGGCGAGCTGTCCGTCGCCGATCTCGCCCTCGGCCATCTCCTTCAGGCTGTCGATCCAGGAGTAGCCCACCCCGTCGGAGAACTGCTCCTTCTGGCGCCACAGGATCTCGTCCGGGAGGAGTCCCTCGAACGCCTCGCGCAGGATGTGCTTCTCCATGCGGCCGTCCGCCGGCCGCTTCGACTCCGGGTCGAGAGCCATGGCCACGTCGAGGAACTCGCGGTCGAGGAAGGGGACGCGCGCCTCCACGCCCCACGCAGCCATCGATTTGTTCGCGCGCAGGCAGTCGTACTTGTGGAGCTGGTCCAGCTTGCGGACGGTCTCGTCGTGGAAGGCCCGCGCGTCGGGGGCCTTGTGGAAGTAGAGGTAGCCCCCGAAGACCTCGTCGGCGCCCTCGCCCGAGAGCACCATCTTGATCCCCATCGCCTTGATGCGGCGGGCCATGAGGTACATCGGCGTCGACGCCCGCACCGTCGTCACGTCGAACGTCTCCAGGTGCCTGATGACGTCGGAGATCGCGTCGAGCCCCTCCTGAAGCGTGTAGACGATCTCGTGGTGCACGGTGCCGATCGCGTCCGCCGCCGCGCGCGCCGCCTCCACGTCCGGCGCCCCTTCGAGCCCGATGGCGAACGAATGCAGCCGCGGCCACCAGGCCTCCTCGGCATCCCCCGTCTCCACCCGCCGGCGCGAGAACTTCATGGCCAGCGCGGAGATGATCGACGAGTCGAGACCGCCCGACAGCAGCACACCGTACGGCACGTCCGACATCAGTTGCCGGTGCACCGCCTCCTCCAGCGCGGCGCGCACGCGCGCCGGATCCGTCGCTCCGCCCGCCACCGCGTCGTACTCGCGCCACCCCGGCCGGTAGTACGGCACGGGCCGGCCATCGCCGCTGCCGCTGTCGAGCATGTGCCCCGGCGGGAAGTCGTGGATCTCGGGGCAGGTGTCGATGAGCGCCTTCATCTCGGAGGCCACGTAGAAGCGGCCCTCCGCGTCCCGTCCCGTGTAGAGCGGCATGACGCCGATGGGATCGCGTGCGATCAGGTAGCGGTCGCGCGTCTCGTCGTAGAGCGCGAACGCGAAGATCCCGCTCAGCTCGTTCAGCCACTCCGCGGGGTCGTCGGGCCGCCCTTCGTACAGGGCGAGGATGACCTCACAGTCCGAGCGGGTGCGGAACGGATAGCCGCGCGCCGCGCCCTGCTCCAGAGCCCGGTGGTTGTAGATCTCCCCGTTGACCGCGAGCACCGTCGTGCGGTCGGGGCCGAACAGGGGCTGCGCCCCGCTCTCCACGTCGACGATGGAGAGCCGTTCGTGGGCGAGGATGGCCCGCTCGCCCGCGTAGATGCCGCTCCAGTCCGGCCCGCGGTGCCGCTGGCGCCGCGAGAGGTCGAGCGCTCGGCGGCGGAGACCCGCGGCGCCGGGCTCGATCTCGAAGATGCCGAGGACGGAACACATCGGTCAGGGAACAAGCCGCTCGTCCCGCGCCTTCACGAGGAACAGTCCCTCGCGCCGGCTCGAGAGGAGGATCGTCCCGCTCTCGAAGTACGGATAGACGCTCCATGTGCCGTCGAAGCCCGCCGCGTCCTCGCCCCAGGGCGTGGTATCGAAGCTCCCCGCCTCCGTCGGGTTCTCGGGGTCGCTGATGTCGAGCACGCGCAGGCCCGCGCGGTTGTTCGACATGTAGAGGCGGTCGCCGCGCACGTAGAGGTTGTGGTCCGTGACTCTCGTGTCGCTGTAGTACTCCCGGACGAGGAGCGGATCGTCGAGGTCCCGCAGATCCCACACGAGGGTCCGCGTCGCGTCCACCTGCCCGCTCACCTCGTCGAGTTCGTCGTTGGAGTAGAAGTACGCGTGGTCTTCCGTGAGCCAGCCCTGGTGCGCGTAGGCCACGTTCGGGTATTCGGCGCGCGCCACGGCGACCGGGTTCGATTTGTCCGTCACGTCGGCGATCGAAATCGCCGTCTCGTTCGCGTTCACGCAGATCTCGCGGCCCGCGTAGTCCTCGTCGGGGCCGTGGTAGATCACGCACTGCGTGTCGTGCGAGTTCCCGGTGTTGCGGCGCCCGGTGTTGGGGTGGGCGAAACAGCCGACGAACACCGGATTGAGCGGGTCGTTGATGTCGACGATGTGCGAACCGCCGCCGCACGTCTCGCCTCCGCCGGAGGCGCCCACCAGGTACGCGAAGCCCGTCTCCTCGTTGATCGCGACGTTGTGGACCGAGGCGACCTCTTCATACAGCGCCGTGGGCTTCCACTCCCGGGGCTCCGCGACGTCGCGCAACTGGGTGAGGTCGAAGACCTGCATCCCGTGCTGTCCCGCCCCGTCGGCGACGACGAACATGTGGTCCCTGAACACCTTCATGTCGCGCCACGTGTTCGACCGGCTCCCCGGCGTCTTGGCGAAGTTGCCCAGATACCGCGGGTTGAACGCGTCCGTCACGTCCACGAACGCGATGCCGTCCATGCGGCCCACGAGCGCGTATTCGCGTTGCGTCGCCGGATCGGTCCACCCCCACACGTCGTTCAGGCGGATGCCGCGGGGGGCGCCGAGTTCCTCCCGAGGGATGAAGGAGAGGAGATCCACGCGGTCGCAGTCGAAGCCCTCGGCAAGCCCCTCCTCGCAGTCGATCTGGCCGCCGGAGATAGAGGAGAGCCCGACCTGCTCGCTCACGAGCCGGACCAACCCGTTGGACCTGGCGTCCATGAGCACGGCGGACCCGGCTCCGAAGTCGTCGGCGGGCAGACCCGCGATCACTAGGCGGTTCCCCGCAGCCACCACGCGTCCCACCTGGACCGGTTCCCGGCCCGGCATGTCGAACCCGGCTTCAGCGGTCCAGCCGTCGTCGGAGGGTTCAACCCGATACACGAGACCCCTTCCGGCGGCGAGGGGCGCACCGACCCACACGACATCGCCGTCCACGGCGAGCGCGGCGCCGAACGCGGTGGGGGCCGCGTTGTCGGGCGCCACGGTCCCTGCGAGCTGCCACTCCCCGGCGGCGTCCCTCGCGAACCGGTGGATGGCGCCGAGCCCGGCATCCTGACCGGCCGCGCCGACCAGCGCCTCCTCGCCGGCGAACGCGACCGCCGACCCGAAGGCGCGTCCCGCCTCGCCGCCATCGCCGCCGAGTCGCGCGACGCGCTGCCAGCCCGCGTCCGCCTCGAAGCCGAACAGGTACGCTTCGCCGCGACCCTCATCGACGAGCGGCGCGCCGACGAGCGCGAGGTCGCCACCGAGCGCGATCGAGGCCCCGAACCCCGCCGGTGCGCCGTCCGCCGCCAGGCGTGCTCCCTCCTCCCAGCCCCCGTTCACGCGCCGGTAGGCGACGACGACGCCCATCCCGCCGGGGCCGTCCGCGGCCGCCACAAGGAGGTGCGTGTCCCCGGCGGCCAGCGAGCGCCCGAACGCCTCCAGGCCGGGCGAGGAGATTTCCGCGGCGTGCCGCCATTCGGCGCCCTCGCGCTCGAACACGTGGACGGCGCCCGCCCCGGGCGCGCCCACGAACAGGTGCGAGCCGGTGGACGCGAGCGCTGCCCCGAAGCCATCCCGCACCGCCGCGGCCGGCGCATACAGCGCCTGGACCTCCGTCCAGCGGCCGTCTCGGAAGACGCGCACGCTTCCGGGCTCACGCTCGGAGGTGGGCTCCCCCACCAGAACTTCGCCCCCGCCCACGAGCACCGAAGTGCCGAATCCCTGCGCGGCGAGCGCTGCGGGAGCCGTCGCCCCGGCCAGGGCGAACACGACGAGAGCGGCGGCGAGCGATCGGATCTTCATGACTGTGACCATGATTCAGGGTCCTCCGGTTTCGAGCGATCCCGCGTATGCGGTGAACAGGTCGTTGATGTAGTGCACGTCGCGGCCCTCGCGGGCCAGGTAGCTGGCGGCCACCGCGGCCCGGGCCCCGCTCAGGCAATGTACGAGCAGCGAACCGTTCGACGGCAGCCGGTCCGCGTAATCGGGCAGCCGCGTGTAGGAGGCGTTGACCGCCCCGGGCAGGTGCGACGCGGCGTATTCCGCCGCGTATCTCACATCGAGCACGTCGCCCTGCCCGCTCGTCGACAGCCGGCTCGCCGCTTCGAGGTCGATCTCCGGAATCGCGGCCGCCTCCCCGCCTTCGTCAAAGTACCGTTCGAGCGCTTCCGGCTCCACGAAGGCCCTCACGTCGTCGAACCCGATCCGCACCAGCCGCCGCACCGCCCACTCGAGATCCGTTTCATCGGCGACGAGCGTGATCGCCGCGCCCTCCTGCAGGATCGAGCCCGCCGCCGTGCAGAAGGATCTCGTTAGGGGAACATAGACCGACCCGGGGAGGTGCCGGGCCATGAACGCCGACCGGTCCGACCGCGTGTCGATCACGACTTCCCGGGCGCCCGAACCCGCCCCGGCGCGAGACGCCGCTTCCCGCGGCGAGACTCGGCCCGGCCGCGGAAGACCGCCCAGCAACGGGGCCCCGTCCCGGTTGTCCCGCTTCATGCGGGCGAAGTACATCGGCGGCTCGGGCTGTCCCTCGAGGATGTGGGAGACGAACGCGTCCTCTCCCTTCAGCGCCGCAGCGATCGCCGGGCTGAAGCGCCGCTCGTAGCCCACGGTCGTCTCCGGCACGGCCCCGAGCGCCTTCCCGCACGAGGAACCCGCGCCGTGGGCCGGCCACACCTGCAGGTAGTCGGGCAGGTCGAGGAAGCTCCGCACCGAGCCGTACAGCCGGCGCGCCGCGGGCGTCATCGCTCCCGTGACCCGCGCCGCCGTCTCGAGCAGGTCGGGCCGGCCGAGGTCGCCCACGAAGACGAAGTCCCCGGAGAGGAGGCCCATCGGCTCGTCGGCCCCCGCGCCGCGGTCCGTGACCAGAAACGACAGGTGCTCGGGCGTGTGCCCCGGCGTATGCAGTGCCCGGAAGTCGATGTCGCCGGTTTCGAAGCGGGCGCCGTCCCGGAGCGGCACGTGGTCGTAGCCTCCGTCGCGGGCCCACTCGTAGCGCCAGTCGGGGCCGCCCTCATCGGACAGGTAGAGCCGGGTGCCGAAGCGTTCGGCGAACTCCCTCGCGCCGGAGAGGAAATCGGCGTGAATGTGGGTCTCGGCCACGGCAACGATGCGCAGGGCCTCGCTCGCCGCGAGGTCCACGTAGCGGTCGATGTCGCGCTGGGGATCGAAGAGGATCGCGTCTCCGGTACGCTGGCACCCGATGAGGTACGCGTACTGCGCGAGCGTGTCGTCGAAAATCTGTCGAAAGAACATCTCGTCGAAGCCGCCTCTCGAAGCCTTCCGGCGGGCCGGTCGCTGCTAGCAGCCCGTGGCAAAACCCCGCTGCGTTCGACCGGCGCTGCACTTCGCCTGAAACGCTGCGCTCTGCGTCGCTCCTCGGTCAAATAGCGCTGCTATTCTCTCTCGTCGCTCCTTGTCAGGCGAGCGCTTCACCGCCCTCGGCGCTTACGCGGGGTTTTGCCACGGACTGCTACGGCGCCGCGATCAGCCCCGCCAGCAACGCGACGCGCTCCACGGCCCGGTCGATCCACACGAACTCGTGCCGGGCGTGGGCGCCGTCGCCCACCGCCCCCAGTCCGTCGAGCGTCGCCGTGTACTGGCTCGTCAAGTTACCGTCCGAGCCGCCACCCGCCGATCCCTCCTCGAGTTCCAGGCCGATCTCGTCCGCCACCCGGAGCGCCCGCTCCCAGAGGGCGACGTTGCGCGGCGTGCGCTCCAGCGGCCCGCGCCTGGCGACCTCCGTGACCTGGATCCGCGTCCCCGGCACGGTGGGCTCCAGTCCGAGCATCCCCTCGCGGATCCGGTCGGCCTCGGCGGCCGTCCACACGCGGACGTCCACCTCGCAACTCGCATACGCCGCGACGACGTTGGAGCGGGAGCCGCCCTCGATGACTCCGACGTTCATCGTCGTCCCCGTCCCGGAGTCGGCCAGGCGGTCGATCCGCCGGATCGCGTGGGCGAGTTCGAGGATCGCCGACGCCCCCTCTTCCGGGGCGAGTCCCGCGTGCGAACTCCGTCCCGCGACCTCGACGCGGTACTGGCCGATCCCCTTGCGCCGCGTCTTGAGCCGGCCGCCGGGGCCCAGCGCGGGTTCGAGGACGAACGCCCGGGACGCGCCGTGCGCGAGATCGCGAATCAGCGGCTCGGATTCGGGGCTCCCAATCTCTTCGTCCGAGTTGATGAAGAAGGCGGGTGCGACGCCCGCGTCCAGCCCGAGGTCCCGCAGCGCCCGCAGCGCGAACACGCCGATCGCGAGCCCGGTCTTCATGTCGAAGGCGCCGGGACCCGAGAGGCGGTCGTCGGTCACCCGCACCGGCATTTCCCGCAGCGTGCCGATGGGCCACACCGTGTCCATGTGTCCCACGAGGAGTTGTGGTCCGTTCGCCGCTGCGGGGCTCCGCGCCAGCAGGTGACCTCCGCTCGCCCGTCCCGGGATGTGCTCCACCTCCAGACCGAGGTCGGTCAGGGTCTCCGTGAGGATCGCGCGGATGCCGCGCTGGGCCTCCGGGTCGGTGGACGGGGATTCCTCGAGCACGAGTTGGGAGATGAAATCGACGAACTCGTCGCGGAGGTCGGCCATTCGGCCGCTCACGGCCTGCGCGGGCGTGCGTCCGTTCGCGCCGGAGCCGGTCACGCGTCACTCCCTCCGTCTCCGCCGTCCGTTTGCAGCACGCTCTCGATCAGCGTCCGGTGGGCCTGGTATTCGGGGAGGTCCGGAATCCCCCCGGCTTCCTCCACCCCGGTCCGTATTCGGGCTCTGAACGCCTCCGCCCCCTCCGCGTCGCCCTCGAAGTCGGCCGCGCGCGCGGCGAGCAGGAGCCCGAGCAGGTGGTCGGGATGCGCGGCGAGGATCTCATCCGCCTGTTCCCGCGCGAGACCGGACGCTCCCGTGAGGAGGCGGAGGAGGCCGACGTGGAACCGCGCATCGGAGTCGATCTCTTCCGGCGGGACGGCGTCGTACGCCTGCAGCGCCATGTCGATAAAGAAGGCGGCGCGCTCGAAGTCGCCGCCCTCGTGCTCCCGCATCACGCGCTCGAAGAGCCGGTCCGCGACGCCGCGCGGGCCCATGGCGGCGAGTTCCTCCATGCTCGGCATGGCGGCGCCTCCGGCGTTGCCCGACGACGCCGCGGGGCCACCGGTCGTCTCGCCCGGGAGTCCGCCCGTCATCGTCATGTCCCCGACCCGCGTCACGCTCCCCAGCTGGACGAGCACGGCGATCATTACGGAGAAGACCGCGAGCCCGAGGCCGGAAAGGACCCACGGGAGCAGCGCCGAGCGAGGCTTCCGCGGCGCAGCGCCCACGGGCGTACCGCAGGCGGTGCAGTAGAGGGCGTTCGTCCGGAGCGGCGCCTGGCAGGCCGGACATAGCGCGCGCTGGACGAGCGGGGCCCCGCATTGCGCGCAGAAGTTGCCCGAGGCGGGGCTCCCGCAGCGCGGGCACGCCACGGTCCGGCTCATTGGGAGTGCTTCTCCTTCTTCGAGGCGAATCCGGTCCACCCCGCGAGGTTCGCGCCTCGGCGGTCCTGTGGCAAGCGCGTGGAGAAAGGTGCATCTTGCGGGGCATTCCGCACGATGGTCTTTGAAGGCGAGGGAACGTTGAGACGGAAACTCTGGATGCTGGCGGGGCTCGGGGCGATCGCGGGGGCGATCACGGTGCTCGCGGCGGGCGGGTTGAACGAGAACATGGTGTTCTTCCTCACGCCCGCCGAACTCGAGGCGCGCGGAGTCGAGGTCGTGGACCAGCCGATCCGGCTCGGTGGCCAGGTCAAGCCGGGGAGCGTGGACTGGAATCCGGAGTCCGCCGAACTGCGTTTCGTCATCGGCGAGGAGAACATCGAGATCCCCGTCGAGAGCACGGGCGCGCCCCCCTCGATGTTCCAGCCGGGGATGGGGGTCGTCGTCGAAGGAGCCTACGGGAACGATGGCGTCTTCCGCGCCACGAACCTGATGGTGAAGCACTCGAACGAATACGCCCCTCCGGAGCACGCGGGCGACGCGGGCCAGGTCTACAAGTCCCTCCTCGAAGACTCCTGACGACCCGGTGAAGCCGTACGGAGTGGCCGGATGCTGAGCACGCTCGGCTACGCGTCCGTCATCGCGGCGCTCCTGGCTGCAGCCCTGGCCACGGCGGCCGGCGGCTGGGCCGGCCTGTCACGCTCCGGCGGCGAGGTGTCCACGGCCCTGGCCCGCCGTGCCGCCTACTTCGCCTTCTTCGCGATGTCCGCCGGCATGCTCGTAATGGAGGTCGCCCTCCTCACGCACGACTTCAGCGTCGAGTACGTGGCGCGCGTGGGGAGCCGCGAGACGCCGACCTACTACACGGCGATCTCGCTCTGGAGCAGCCTCGAGGGCTCGATCCTCTTCTGGGGCTGGATCCTCGCCGGCTACGGGGCGCTCTTCGCCTTCACCCGCCGCCGCGAGTTCGGGGCGCTGCGGACCGCCGGCGAACCGCTGACCGCGCTCGGGGGCGGACTCGCGCACGGCCTCCGCACGACCCCGCTCGTCCTTGCCGTCATCGGCGCCGTGCAACTCTTCTTCTTCGGACTCCTCGCGGGAGCCGCGAATCCGTTCGGCATCGTGGATCCCGCGCCGGCCAACGGCCCCGGACCCAATCCCCTCCTCCAGAATCATCCGCTCATGGGCCTGCACCCGCCCATGCTCTACTTCGGGTTCGTGGGGATGACGGTGCCCTTCGCCTTTGCGATCGCGGGCCTCCTGCGCGGGAACGTCGAGGCGCGCTGGCTCAGGGACGCCCGCCGCTGGATGGTCGCCGCGTGGGCTTTCCTCACCATGGGGATCATCGGCGGCGGCTGGTGGTCGTACGAGGTCCTGGGCTGGGGCGGCGCCTGGGCGTGGGATCCGGTGGAGAACGCGTCCTTCCTCCCCTGGCTCACGGCCACCGCCTTCCTGCACTCCGCGATGGTCCAGGAGCGGCGGGGGATGCTGAAGACGTGGAACCTCACGCTGATGATCTCGACCTTCCTCCTCACCCTGTTCGGGACGTTCCTCACGCGGTCGGGCGTCATCGACTCCGTACACGCCTTTACCGAGGGCGTCATCGGGCCCGTGTTCCTCGCCTTCATCGCCGTGGTGGCGATCGCGTCGCTGGCCCTCATCGGGTGGCGGAGCAACCGGCTGCGCGCGCCGGGTCAGGTGGAGAGCCCCGCCTCGCGCGAGTCCGCCTTCATCCTCAACAACCTCCTCTTCGTGGGCTTCACCTTCACGGTCCTCCTCGGCACGATGTGGCCGCTCGTCGTGGAGGCGCTGCGGGGGGACCGGATCAGCGTGGGACCGCCGTACTTCGACCAGGTCGCGAGCCCGATCGGGCTGGCGCTCATCTTCCTGATGGGGGTCGGGCCGGCGCTCCCGTGGCGGCGGGCGGGGCGGGAGCAGTTGAAGCGGTCGTTCGTGTGGCCGGCCATCGTCGGGGCCGCGGCGGGGCTCCTCGCCTTCGCCCTCGGCGTCGGG
Organism: Candidatus Palauibacter australiensis; assembly: GCA_026705295.1. Classification (NCBI taxonomy): domain Bacteria; kingdom Pseudomonadati; phylum Gemmatimonadota; class Gemmatimonadia; order Candidatus Palauibacterales; family Candidatus Palauibacteraceae; genus Candidatus Palauibacter; species Candidatus Palauibacter australiensis. The sequence goes on along the minus strand of JAPPBA010000041.1, from coordinate 4,719 downwards.
TATTTCCTCCCCATTCTCACGATCGCCTTCGCCGCCTTCGTGCTGACGACGATCACGGACGAGTTCCGGAAGGGGATCGAGGCGCGGCGGAGGATCGCGGAGCGCTCGTTCCTTGGCGCGCTGCGGGATCTGTTCGCGCGCACGGGGCAGCGCTACGGCGGCTACGTGGTGCATGTGGGGGTGATCGTCATCGCGCTCGCGATCTCCGTCTCGTGGACGTGGAAGACGGAACGGGAGATGACGCTCCGGCCCGGCGAGCGGCTGGCGATCGAGGACTACGAGGTGGAACTCATCGACGTGTGGGGGCGGGAGGAACCGCACCGGTTCGTCATCGGGGCGACGTTCGCGGCCTACCGTAACGGGCGCGGGATCGGCGAGGAGCGGCCGCGGATCAACTTCTACACCGCGACGGGACAGAACATCGCGACGCCCGCCGTGAAGAGTTCGCTCACGAGCGACCTCTACCTCACGCTGATGGCGGTGGACCCGGAGAGCGGGGCGCACGCGACCGTGCGGGCGATCGTGAATCCGGGGATCGTCTGGCTCTGGATCGGGGGGATGATCATGGGCGTGGGCGCCCTGATCGCGATCTGGCCCTGGGGCCGGAGCCGGGTGCGGGCGGCGGGGGCCGAACTGCTTGCCGATCCGGCGGCCGCGGCATGAAGGGCTGGTGGCGGTGGGCCCTGCCCTTGGCGGCCGTGCCCGTCCTCGCGCTTCTCTACTGGGGGCTGGGGCAGGACCAGCGGCGGCTTCCGTCCGCGCTCGAGGGCCGCGAGGCGCCCGCGTTCCGGCTCGCCAACCTCTACAACCCGAGCGATTCGGTGCGCCTGAGCGACTTCGAGGGGAAGGTCGTCGTGCTCAACTACTGGGCCTCGTGGTGCATCCCGTGCATCGCCGAGCATCCGGTGCTCGTGCGGCTGCGCGAGACGTACGATCCGGACGAGGTGGCGCTCATCGGCGTCCTCTTCCAGGACAGGCCGGAGAACGGGATGCGCTTCATCGAGGAGCTGGGCGGGGAGTGGCCGCTCGTCACGGATCCGGGGAGCCTGACCGCGATCGAATACGGCGTGTACGGGGTGCCCGAGACGTACTTCATCGGCGCCGACGGCGTGGTCGCGCTGCGGCACGATCTCGCGGTGACGTGGGACCTTGTCGAGCGGAACGTGGACTCGCTCCTCGTCGCGCGCGACGCCGCCGGTCCGGCGGGAAGCTGATGTCGCGCGTCGCCGTCGCCGCCGCCGTGCTCGCCGTGACCGGCGTGACCCTTGGCGCGGCGCCCGCCGCCGCCCAGACCGTTGACGGGGCCCTCGACGGCATCGAGCGGCCGGCCGCCCCGGGCGACCCGGTCCGCAGCGCCGAAATCGACCAGCGGACGGCGGAGATCGGCGCCACCTTGCGCTGCCCGATCTGCCGCCAGCAGTCCGTCGCGGAATCGTCTGCGCGCATCGCTCGCGAAATGCAGGACGTGATCCGCACCATGCTCATGGACGGTCGCACCGCCGAGGAGATCGAGGCCTACTTCGTAGAGGCGTACGGCCCGTGGATCCTCCTCAAGCCCCGGGCGGAGGGCATGAACCTCTTCGTCTACGCCGGTCCCGGCCTGGCCTTCCTCCTCGGCGGATTCCTCGTCGCGCGCCGCATCCGCCGCGGCCGGAGTCGCGACGATGAAGCGCGCGACGAACCCGCGCCGCTCGACCACCTGCGGAAGGCGGACCGGAAGTGGCTGGAGGCCGCGATCAAGGGGTCCTGAACGGGTCCCGGGCGCCGGGAGACGTTCCCGCGGGAACGTCCCTGCCACGACCGCCCGACACCCCCAGGCTCAGGCTTCCAGTTGTTGCCGCAGGACGGTCTGGAGGATGCCGCCGTTGCGGTAGTAGTCCACTTCGACCTCCGTATCGAGCCGGGCGATCGCCTCGAAGCGCGTCTCCGAGCCGTCATCGGAGACCGCCGTCACCGCGATCGCGTCCTTCGGCTTCAAGCCGTCCGCGATGCCCCTGATGTGGAACGTCTCGCCGCCGGTGAGGCCGAGGGTCTCGGCCGTCTCCCCGTCCCGGAAGCGGAGGGGCAGGATCCCCATCCCGATGAGGTTCGAGCGGTGGATGCGCTCGTAGCTCACGGCGATGACGGCCTTCACGCCCAGGAGGAAGGGCCCCTTGGCCGCCCAGTCGCGGCTCGACCCCGAACCGTAGAGCGCACCGCCGATGACGATGGTGGGCGTCCCCTCCTCTCGGTAACGCGCGGCGGCGTCGAAGATCGTCATCTGTTCGCCGCTCGGGACGTGGCGGGTGAACCCGCCCTCCACGCCCGGCACCATCAGGTTCCGAAGCCGGACGTTCGCGAACGTCCCCCGCATCATCACCTCATGGTTTCCGCGCCGCGCCCCGTACGAGTTGAAGTCCCGGAGCGCCACGCCATTTGAACGGAGGTAGTCCGCGGCGGGCGAGGTCGGCGCGATCCCGCCGGCCGGGGAGATGTGGTCCGTGGTGACGGCGTCGCCGAGGAGCGCAAGGCAGCGCGCTCCTTCAACGTCGGTGGGCGCGGCGGCCTCCTTCGACATCGCGGCGAAGAAGGTCGGCTGGCGCACGTAGGTCGAGGCCTCGTCCCACGCGAAGCGGTCGCCCACGGGAGTATCCAGCGCATTCCAGCGCTCGTCTCCCGCGTACACCTCCGCGTACTTGGCGCGGAACATCTCCGTCTTGACGGCGGTGCGGACGGCTTCGTTGATCTCGTCCTGGCCCGGCCAGATGTCGCGCAGGAAGATCTCCTCGCCCCGATCGTTCGTCCCCAGCGGCTCGCTGTAGAGGTCGATGTCCATTCGGCCCGCGAGCGCGTACGCGACGACCAGGGGAGGCGAGGCGAGATAGTTGGCGCGCGAATCGGGGCTGATGCGGCCCTCGAAGTTCCGGTTCCCGGAGAGGACGGAGCAGGCGACGAGATCGTTCTCCCGGATCGCGCTCGAGATCTCGGCCGGGAGCGGTCCGGAGTTCCCGATGCAGGTCGTGCAGCCGTAGCCCACGACGTGGAAGCCGAGCTGCTCGAAGTACGGCATGAGGCCGGCTTCCTCGAGGTACTCCGTCACGACCATCGACCCGGGGGCGAGACTCGTCTTCACCCACGGACGCTGCTTGAGGCCCGCCTCGACGGCCTTCCGGGCGAGGAGGCCCGCTCCGACCATGACCGACGGATTCGACGTGTTGGTGCAACTCGTGATGGCCGCGATGACCACGGACCCGTCGTGAAGCGAGAACTCGTGCGCGTCGCCCTGTTCGTCGGTCAGACGCACGGCAACGCCGGCCGGGGCCTCGGCCACCGCCACGCCGCCGTCCCCGGCACTGCCGGACCAGCCCGTCATCTGCGTCAGGCCGCCGGCCCCGGCACCCGGCCCCTTGAGCCCGTCGAGCGCGTCCAGGAAACGCGGCTTGCTCTCGGTCAGCGGCACGCGCTGCTGGGGCAGCTTCGGGCCCGCGATCGCCGGTTCGACGGTCGAGAGGTCCAGTTCGACGTGGTCGCTGTATTCCGCCGCGGGCGTGTCCGCGTCGTGGAAGAGGCTCTGGGCCCGGGCGTATGCCTCGACGAGCGCCACCTGCTGGTCGGAGCGGCCCGTGAACCGGAGGTAGGAGAGCGTCTCCGCGTCGATGGGGAAGATCGCGCAGGTGGAGCCGAACTCGGGCGACATGTTGCCGAGTGTCGCCCGATCGGCGAGCGAGAGGCCGGCCAGACCCGGCCCGTAGAACTCGACGAACTTGCCGACGACGCCGGCGCCGCGCAGGACCTCGGTGACCCGAAGGACGAGATCCGTCGCGGTGGCGCCGTCCGGGAGCCGCCCGTGGAGCCGGAAGCCGAGCACGCGCGGGACGAGCATGGATAGCGCCTGCCCGAGCATCGCCGCCTCGGCCTCGATGCCGCCCACGCCCCACCCGAGGACGCCGAGACCGTTGATCATCGTGGTGTGGCTGTCCGTGCCCACGACGGTGTCGGGGTAGGCCATGCGCTCGCCCGCCGTCGCGTCGTCGAACACGACCCGGGCCAGGTACTCGAGGTTCACCTGGTGGACGATGCCCGTGCCCGGCGGGACGACCTTGAAGTTGTCGAACGCCGTCTGCCCCCAGCGCAGGAAAGCGTAGCGCTCGTGGTTCCGCTCGAATTCCCGCTCCGCGTTGATGAGGAACGACTGCGCCGTGCCGAACGAGTCCACCTGCACCGAGTGGTCGATGACGAGTTCGCACGGCATGAGCGGGTTGATCGAGGAGGGGTCGCCGCCCAGTTCCGCCATCGCGTCGCGCATCGCGGCCAGGTCCACCACGGCGGGCACGCCGGTGAAATCCTGCAGGAGCACGCGCGCGGGGCGGAAGGAGAGTTCGCGGCCCGGCGTGGTCTGAGCGTCCCAGTTTGCGATGGCGGCGATGTCGTCGGCCGTCACGGATTGACCGTCCTCGTGCCGGGCCAGGTTCTCCAGCACGACCTTGATCGAGAACGGAAGGCGCGACAGGTCGCTCCCCGTGGCCGAGGCGACGGCCCGCAGGTCGCGGATCGCGACGGGGCCTCCGGGAGCATCCAGCGAAGCGCGCGCGCCGAAGGAGTCGAGATGGGGAAGGTCGGACATGGTGGACCTCATCGAGACCGCGAAGGGTTGTTCCTCCCTGGCAACGTATCGAACCCGAGGCCCCGAATCGACCGGAGAACGGGGGAGTCGGGTTGAACGCAGGTTGAACATGAATG
>JAPPBA010000040.1 GCA_026705295.1 Candidatus Palauibacter australiensis | reverse complement strand
TGATCGTCCGCCGCTTGTCCTCCGGCTTCACTCATTCGTTCGCTCCGTGGCTCTCGGCCGCCCACTGCCAGGGGCGGCTAGATCAGGTATACGATCGTGAACAGGATGATCCACACGAGGTCGACGAAGTGCCAATAGAGGCCGAGCACCTCGATCCCGTGTGTGTTGTCCGCGCCCCAGTGCCCGCGCCAGGCACGGATCGTGGCCCACGCGAGGCAGATCACGCCGAGCAGGACGTGGAAGCCGTGGAACCCCGTCATGGTGTAGAAGGTCGCACCGTACAGTCCGGCCGCGGGCGTGAACCCGTGGCTCCCCTGCCAGGATTGGTGCAGCACGAGCTCCGTGTACTCGTACACCTGCACGCCCAGGAAGGTGGCACCGAGCACAGTCGTCGACAGCAACCAGAGCTTGATCCCCTTCTGGTCCCCCATCTGCGCGGCCGCGAACGCTTTCACCATCGTCACGGAACTGCAGATGAGGAGGAAGGTGTTGAACGCGGTTATCGGGACAGCCAGTACCTCGTTCGGTTCCGCCCACGTGTCGGAGGCTCCGAACCGGAGCACGACGTACGAGCCGATCAGGCCCGCGAAGAACATCACCTCCGAGCACAGAAACACCCACATTCCCACCTTCTGGGTGTAGACGTCGAGCCCTCTCTCGGGGGCCCGGCCTGCGGTCGCGGCGTGTGCCATCTCGTCAGTTCCCTTCCGTGCGATTTTAGTGGCTGCCGGCGGCCGGGCTCACGACATCCGGCCGTTCGTTCTGCGCCAGCCAGTCCTTGTCCTCCACATCCGGGTGGCTGTACTCGTGCGGACCGTGGTAGACGACCGGGACTTCTTCCCAGTTGCCGTGCTTGGGCGGCGAGGGCGTCTGCCACTCCAGCGTCGTCGCATTCCACGGATTCGCCTCGGCCTTCCTCCCCTTCTTCAGGCTCCAGAAGAAGTTGAATGCGAACAGGAAGCCCGACGCGAAGAGCCCGAACGCCGCCCACGTGATGATCGCGTTCGTGTCCTCGATGCCCTGCAGGTGCGCGTAGCCGGTGGAGTCGTAGATGCGCCGCATCATCCCCACCATCCCCACGCCGTGCATCGGGAAGAAGACCAGGTTGAAGAAGACGAAGGTGAGCCAGAAGTGGATCTTGCCCATCGTCTCGTTCATCATCCGGCCGAACATCTTCGGATACCAGAAGTAGATCGCCCCGAAGAGCGCGAACAGGCTGCCTCCGAAGAGCACGTAGTGGATGTGCGCCACGATGAAGTACGTGTCGTGGATGTAGATGTCGACCGGCGTGGAGGCCATGAAGACGCCCGACAGGCCGCCGATCGCGAACATGGCCACGAACCCGATCGCGAACAGCATGGCCGAGTGGAGCTGGAGGTTTCCGCGCCACATCGTGCCCATCCAGTTGAACGTCTTGATCGCCGAGGGCACGGCGATGAAGAGCGTCGAGACCGTGAAGGTGAGGCCCAGCATCGGGTTCATCCCGCTCTGGAACATGTGGTGGCCCCACACGATGAAGCCGAGGAAGGCGATCGACACGAGCGCCAGCACCATCGCCTTGTAGCCGAACACCGGCTTCCGCGACCCCACGGAGAGGATCTCGGAGGTGAACCCCATGGCCGGAAGGATGAGGATGTAGACCTCCGGGTGGCCGAAGAACCAGAACAGGTGCTGCCAGAGGAGCGGCTGTCCCCCGCCCTCAGGGAGGAAGAAGCTGGTCCCGATCGTCTGGTCGAAGATGAGCATGATCCCGGCCGCCGACAGGACGGGCATCGCGAGCAGCGCGAGGATGGCCGTGATGAACAGCGACCAGATCGTGAGCGGCATGCGCATCCACGTCATGCCGGGGGCGCGCATGTTGATCGTCGTCGTGATGTAGTTCACCGATCCCAGGATCGATGAGAGCCCGATGAAGACGAGCGCCACGAGCCACAGCACCTGCCCCAGCCCGACACCCGTAAGGTCGGGACGGGCGCTGAGCGGCGCGTACAGCGTCCACCCGGCCCCCGCCGCGCCTCCGACGACGAAGAAACTGGCCAGGGTGAGGATGCCCGCAGGCACCATGGCCCAGAAGGAGAGCATGTTGAGCCGCGGGAACGCCATGTCGTGCGTGCCCAGCTGGAGCGGGATGAGGTAGTTCGCCCACACTCCCACCAGCATCGGCATGATGGCGAGGAAGACCATCACCGAGCCGTGCATCGTGACGAGCGCGTTGTAGAACTCCGGCAGGATGTACCCGCTCGCGACCATGCTCTCGGGGAAGATCCCGCCCAGCGGCAGCTCGCCCCGCGCCGGCCACGCGATCTGGTATCGCATGAGCATCGCGAGCAATCCGCCGATCATGAGGAAAAACAGCGTGTAGATCAGGAACTGAATCGCGATGACCTTGTGGTCGGTCGAGAAGATGTACTTGCGCAGGAAGGACTGCTCATGCTCCTCGTGCAGGATCGCCTGCCCGGTCGCCTCCGCTACGATCGTCGCCATATCAGCCTTTCTCGATCACTGGGCGGCGGCCGGCGCCTGGCTGGCCTGCCAGGCGTCGAAGTCCGCCGCGCTGTGCACGGTCACGCTCGCCATCATGTAGTAGTGGCCCAGGCCACACAGTTCGGCGCACGCGATCTCGAAGTTCCCGGTCTGGGTCGCGTCGAACCACACCGGGATGGTCATCCCCGGCACCGCGTCCTGCTTCACGCGCAGTTCGGGGATGAAGAAGGAGTGGATCACGTCCTCGGACTCGAGCAGGATCGTGATGTCCTCGTTCACCGGGAAGTGAAACTGGTTGCGGACGGTGAAATCGTCCGCCGTTCCCAGCGTCTCGTCGACTCCGGGGTAGGTGATGTTCCACTCGAACTGCTTGCCGACGACGAGGAACTCGAGCGCGTCCGCGGGGCGGTTGGAGCTTCCCTTGATGTCGTCCCACACGAGGGCCGAGTAGGCGCCGAGGATCGCGATGATGATCGCGGGGACCACCGTCCAGATGATCTCCAGCCGGTTCGATCCGTGCGTGTAGTGCGCCCTGGCTCCCTCGCGTCCCCGGTACTTGAAGCAGAACCAGACGATCCCGCCCTCCACGAGGAGGAACGCGATGCCGGTGATGACGAGGATGATCCAGAACAGCTGGTCGATCACGACGCCGAACGTCGAATAATTCGGGGGCAGCGCCCAATCCACGAGCGATCTCCTTCCAGGTGAGCCCTTCGGGTGAGGGGAACGCGAGCGGGACCTGGCACCCGTTCAGGGCCGCCGGGTCCCGCCCCTGTAGTTACTGGGTGCGCTCCACCCGGATGCGATTCGTGCCGTGCTCGAGGACGAGCGCGTCGCCCATGGGGACGTTGGCGCCCGTCATCTCGCCGTTGTAGTCGAACGAGGCCATGGCCGTCTCGCCCGCCGCGACGGTCACGTTCGCCGTCATCGTGCCGAACTCCTCGTGCCACGCCGTCATCGTGTAGTCGCCGGCCGGGACATTTGCGATCGAATAGCTCCCGTCGGCGCCCGTCACCGCGAAGTACGGGTGGTCGACGACGCCGATGTACGCCTGCATCCAGCCGTGCACGTCGCAGCGCACCGGCACCATCACCTCGGCCACCTGGAAGCGCTGTGTGCTCGTGATCCCCGCCCGGGGCTGGCTGATGTTGAAGCCGCGGTTCTCGGTCGGGGTGGCGTTGATGTTGTGGAGCAGGTTGTCGCTGTTCGAGATCTCGATGTCCTGGCCGCTCTGCACGCCGAGCACGTGCGGCGTGTAGCGGCAGTTCACCTGGTCGAGCGCCGCGGCCCCGGACGCGGCCGGCGCGCCGGAGACACCCGCGCTCAGGTAGACGAACACGTTGGCGAGGCCGCCATCGGACACGAGGACGTTCTGGGCCATGGGCCCGTCCGCGCCGTAGCCCGCGGCGCAATCCGCCTCGGCCGACATGTCGATGGCCTCCATCGTCGGGACCATCCCGCCGAAGTTGGCCATGCCCGAGATCGTCCCCACCGTGGACGGATCCACCGCGGCAGCGGCCGGCGCCGCCTCGCCCGCGTCGTCCGCCGCTCCTTCGGACGATCCGCCACCGCCGCCACAGGCGGCCATCGCCGCGATGGCCAGCAAGGCGGCCGAACGGTTCCAGAAATGCGATCGCATTGACTTACCTCCCGTACGAAAAACTGTTGCGCTATCGGCTGTTGAGAGCCCTTCCCCGTTGCTTCACCCGTCCCTCCGACGGTCCTGGGCCCGGCGCACGAGAACGAGACCGAAGGCCCCCGTCAAGAGCATGGCCAGCAGGGGCGTCACGACGACCGTGCTGGATGCCGGAGGTTCGAGCAGAATGTAGTACCACGTGCTCACGGAACTGCGCTTTCCGACCTCGGCGCTGGACCCGTCCCACGCCTGGAACGCGATGGGCGTCGGGGTGCCTTCGGCGAAGTCGAGGCCGTCGCTTTCGACCTCGATCGGGCGGCGGAGATAGAGCGTCCAGCGCCCCTCCTCCCACGTCGCTTCTCCCGCTACCGGGTCCTCCGCAAGCGGTTCGACGGAGTCGAGGCCTCGACCCCGCCCCGCGCCGACCCCGGCCTCCGAATCCCACGTCCACAGGTAAACCGGTTCGCGGGCGTCTCCCATCAGGAAGTACGGCCGGTCGGTGCCCTCCGGCATTTCGAAGGGGAACTGGAGGAGCACCGCATCCGGGGGGCGCACGGTCGGCGCGCCGGCGCTGTCGAGGGCGATGGGTTCCGCGCCGTCCAGGTCGAGCGCGGTCGTGATCTTTTCCTGCCACTCGTCCCAGTTCGGGTCCGGGCTGTTGGACGGGTCGTTCCACTGCACGCGCAGCGCGATGTCGCTTCCGTCGTGAAGCCCCTGCACCCAGAGTCCGTCGACCGTCGGCGAGAAGTTGCGGGGCAGCTGCACGACCTGGCCGGACAGCGGGAAGTAGAAGGCCTCGACGCCCGCCCAGGCCTCCTCGCCGCCGTCGGCCGGGAGCCCGGCCTCGGCGCGCCCCACGCGGATCACGTCGCGCAGCGGCGGCATCTCGCGCGGCCCGAGCGAGGCGAGGTAGTGCGCCAGTTGCCAGACCTCGTCGGGCGAGACGACGCCCGAGTTCATGGCATCGATCGCCGACGGCATCGGCGTGCCGTCCAATCCGGTCAGCATCCGCGTGTGCATGTCCTCGACGCTGCTGCCGCCGTTCAGAACCCATGCCTCCGTGAGGTCGGCGGCGCGAATGGGGAGGCCACGCCAGTCCTCCAGCGTCGGCGCCGAGGTCCCATCGCCGCGCCCGGAAAGGCCGTGGCACTCCTCGCACAGCATCGTGAGATACGCCGCCGCCCCCGCCTCGATCGCGGCGGGACCGCCGCCGGGGTCCGAGCCGAAGTCCAGCGGCTCCGGGGCCGGGCCCTGGCCGAAGAACCTCGAGAAGCTCTTCAGGTAGACGATGAGGTCGTCGATCTCCCCGTCCGTGAGGTTGGGCCAGCCCGGCATCGTCGTACCGGGGAGCCCGTTCTCGATCGCGAACCGGATGTCCGCGTCCGTCGGGAGCTGCCCGCTCCCGGTCGTCCGGACCTGGTAGAGCGCCTGCGTGAAGTCCCGCGGCCGGGGCAGCATCGAGGCGGCGGCGGAGCCGTCCCCCTGCCCCGTCTCGCCGTGACATTCCGCGCACCAGCGGTCGTACACGACCTTGCCCGCGGCGGCCGCGTCCTCCTGCGCCGACAGCGGGGCCGCGGCGGAAAGGGCGAGGATGGCGAACCCGCCAAGCGCGAGCGTCCCGAGGGTCCCGCATCGGAGCGCCCTCATTCGTGCCCCCCTCATTCGTGGCCCCCTTCCCCTTCTTCCTCCCAGGTGCGCGGCGTGAACCCCGTCTGGTCGTAGAGATAGAGGATCGTTGCCCAGATCTCGTCCTGCTCGAGGATCGTCTCCCAGGCCGGCATGGCCGAATCCCACGGCGTCCCTTCGCGCGGGAGGCCGGGGCCGCCCTTGACGATACGCCAGAACACGTAGCTCTCCGTGAGCTGGGGCAGGTTGCCCGAACTCGTGAAGTCGGCGGGGACCGGGTTGAAGGCCGGGGCGTAATGTCCCTGGCCGTCGAGCAGGTCGCCGTGGCAGGGCACGCAGTTGCGGACGTAGATCCGCTTTCCGACCGCCAGGTGCTCCTCGATGGAGCCTTCCTCGTGCAGCGGGTTCTCGAGCCCCGTGAGTTCGATCGTCTCCCCGCGGAAGGTGAGCTGGTTCGGCGGCGCGGGGTGCACGGAGCGCAACGTGGCCGGCGCCGCGTAGCTCGGCCTCACGTTCTGATAGGCGAGCCAGCCGATGAGAACCGGAAGCGCGACCATGAGGATCCCACGCAGCGTCTTCCGGTCGCGCGCGACCATGGTCTCGTGGATCGGCTTCTTGAAGCTCTTCCAGCGCGCTTCGTCCGCGCTCATGTAGAGGACGATGCCCACCAGGACGGTCAGCATGTACTGAAGGATGACCGAAGCCGGCACGGGAGCGCTCGCCACGCCGATCACCGGGAGCACGTATCCGATCACCCACTCGAACGCCACGTAGGACACGACGATGACGATCGCGCCCTGCCAGAACGGATGGGACAGGTAACGCTTCATCGGCTACCTCCCGCGCTGTCGGGCGGGACTTCCGCCGCGTCGCCCGGAGCCTCCGCGCCGCCTCCCGAGCCTCCCACGAAGAAGTCCACCAGCACGTCGAGTTCCACCGGCGACATGAGATCGCCGAAGATCGTCGGCATCGTCCCGGCGAAGGCCGAGTATTCCTCGTTGATCGTCGCCATCGGATCCACGATGCCCTCGCGGACGAAGGCCGGATCCTGTCCCCGCAGCTCCTCGAAGGGGGGAGCGACCATGCCGCCCTCCCCGCCGAGCGCGTGGCAGGCGAGGCAGCCCTGCGCCGTGATCAGCGCAACCGCGTCGACCTGGCTCGGGTCGGTGACGGCGACGGGCGGCGGAGCGGACTCGGCCGCGTCGTCGGCCGCGAGCGCCGCGGCGAAGTCGTCCGCGCTCACCGTGATCTCGCCGCCCTGCGATTCCAGGAAGGCGACGAGCGTCCACAGCTCGGCCTGCGACGAAAGGATGCTCTGATCGATCATGATGGGGTCGAAGCCCTCCACGATGTAGGCCGTCGGGTTGACCAGAGACTCCCAGAGATAGTCCTTGCAGCTTTGCCCCGGGACGCGCGTCGCGCACACGCCGCCCACCACCCCGAGGAGGTCCGGAGCGCGCGTGCCGAGGCCGTGGCACGCCGTGCAGCCGCCCGCCCCCGCGTAGATCTCCTCGCCGATCGCCGCCAGTTCCTCGGGCGGCATGTCCGCGCTGAGCACGATCTCCCGGGGGACCGCCGACTGCACCTGCGGGATCACGTTCGCCACGAAGGTGAACACCGCCAGCGTCGCCACGACCGTGAACAGGATCTTCAGGTTCGTCATCTACTCTTCCCGTCCTCGCACCACCGTCCTTGAGTCCCCGCTCCGGGCCATCGTCCGTCCCCGCTCCCGGTCATCGCCGCTAATCCACGTCGCCCAGGGAGGGCGCCGGCATCGGGTCTCCGAGCGCGGCGCGCCCCTCCCGTCCGGCCGTCACCTTCGCCTCCGCCTCCTGGTACACGGAGCGTTCGGCCAGGCCGCCGAGCCAGAATATGAATCCGACGAGCGCGAAGAAGATGAGCACACAGATGCTGATGATCGTCGCCGCGGGCCCGAGCGCCGGCGTGAAGGCCTGCTCGCTCGTATCCCGGATCACTTCGTAGACGTGCCAATGCTGCCGGATCCCGCTGCGCGCGAAGCCCATCAGCCCCATGAGCCACGTGAAGGTTACGGCGAGGATGAGCAGCGCGTACTGGGACCGGTCCGGCATCCGCCCCCACCGGATCTCGCCCCGGGATTTGGCGCCCCGCAGCATCGCCATGTCGATCCCGATGACGAACAGGATCGTCGCCAGGACCGCGAGCACCTGGTAGACGGAGAAGCCGATCCGCACGATCGCGGTCACGAAGTAGCCGTACACGCCGTAGAACACGACGATGACGGCGCACAGCGCGAAGGCCGCCCCCTGCAGCATCGTCCCCGCGCGCGCCCACGGCACCACGGGATCCTTGTTCGCCCTCCGGTACATGAGGAAGGAGAGGAATGTCGTCAGGATCATCAGGTTGACGGCCGTGTTCTTCGCGCTCATCACCCCGAGCACCTGCAGGAACGGGTGCCGGATCCCTCCCATGGCCGCGATCTCGTCCCGATCTGCGATCATCGTGTTCGGCGTGGCCCACACGATGACCCCGAGGACCAGCACGAGCAGCATCCACTTGATGTAGGGCTGGAACCGTTCCGCCCCCGGAATCCGCCCCATCCCGATCCAGAGGTAGTAGTTGCCCGCGAGGAAGAGGATGCCGATGAGGAAGGCCTGGATGATCCAGAGCCAGCTCATGAAGCCGCCCATCATCGTGATGCCCATCTGCTGGCTGAACTCGTAGATCTCGCGTCCGAGCCAGTAGCCGGCGAAGGGGAGGACGATGAGCGCGCCGATCGCGATCAGGTTGCCGGTGTAGCCCATCCAGTCGTAGTGCGCGCGTTCCTCGTCGGTCTTGCTCGTGAGGAAGCGGTACGCCGCGTAGGCGCCGACGATCGCGCCGCCGAACACCACGTTCGCCAGCAGCCGGTGGATGTTGATCGGCATCCAGGTCGCGTTGTTGATCGCGCTCCACAACTGGACGGTCTGCGGGGCCGTGTCCGCCGTGAGTCCCTCGGGCGGACTCATCATGTAGGTGAGCCACCCGTTCGCGATGAACATGACGATCGTGCCCCACACGTTGAGCATGATCCCCAGGCACCAGTGGGCCTTCTTCGCCGCGCCCTTCTTCCACGCGTCCCACCCGTAGTAGTAGAGGTAGAGCGTGAACGATTCGAGGAAGAAGAGGCCCGCGTACACCCACATCGACGGCGCGAAGATCGCCGTCAGGTACGCCCAGAAGCGCGGGTAGAGCGTCGAGAGGAAGAAGACGAGGATCGCGCCCCAGATCGCGGTCGCGCTGTAGGCCACGAGCAGGAGGCGGGTGAATTCCTTCGCGAGCTTGTCGTACTTCTCATCCCCGCCGAACATCCCGATCGCCTCGATGACGACGGCGAACATCGGTACGCCGAGGACGAACGCGGCGAACAGCAGGTGGAGCTGGGCCGCGATCCAGACCGCGCCGCGACGGTCGAGCCCGAGGAAATTGAACTCCCCGTAGTCGGGTCCGGGCGCCTGCGCGAGGAGCGGGAGGGCGACCGCCAGTGCGAGGGCGGCCAGCAGCACGCCGCGGGTCGCGACGCCACGGGTCAACCAGCGCTTCATCGCTTATCCCCCCGTCCCGCGCTCCGCCGCCTCCGGGCGAAGAAGGGCATCCGTTTCGAGAAGTCCACCGGCATGGCCCGGCGGACCTCGGTCATCGCGTCGATCGTCACTTCCGTGTGCCCGCGCTCGCGCGCGAACTTCTCCACCCGCTCCGCCACCACGCCGCGCACGAAGCTGGGGATGGCATTGAGCCGCGCGGCGGCCTCGGCGCTCCACGGAAGCTCCCGCTCGACCGCCGAACCGTACGTGACCGGCTGCGGAGGCCGGATCGCGTCCGCGATGCCGGGCGCCGGCTCGTAGCCGCAGGAAGGATCGGGACCGAGCAGGTCTCCGTCCACCGCGTAGGCGCGGGCGCGGCAGCCGCCGCACAGCGCGCGGTACTCGCAGCGTCCGCACTTTCCGCCCGGTTCGCCCTCGCGCAGCAGGCGGAAGACGGTCGCCTCGCGCCAGATCTCGCCGAAGGACGCGTCGGAGAGGTCGCCGGCGACCTCCGGCATGTACGGACAGGGCGTCACCTTGCCCTCGGGCGTGATGCGGCAGTACTGGACGCCGCAGGGACAGCGCGTACGGTAGTTCAGGAGCGGCGAGTCCGGATCCTGTTCGTACACGTGCCGCATGAGTTGCGGCTGGCACTTGGAGCGGATCATGAGCCGGCCGCGGTAGTCTCGCTGGAGTTCGGTCAGCCGGGCCACGATCTCGTCGTTCTCCGCGGGGGCGAGGCCGCGCATGCCCTCTCCCCGGCCCGTCTCGACGAGGAAGTAGACGTTGAGGCAGACCGCGCCCTTCGCATCCGCCCAGGCGGCGATGGCATCGAGTTCGCCCCGGTTCCCGCGCGTGACGGTGAACTGGATGAGGAAGTCGAGACGGTGCTCCGCCAGCCGGTCCACTGCGGCGAGCGTGTCCTCGAGCGCGCCCTCGCCGTGCCGGAAACGGTCGTGATAGCGCGGGTCGAGGGAGTCGACGCTCAGGGCGACGCCCTGCACGCCGGCCGCCTTCAGCGAGGCGATGCGGTCATCGGTGAGCCCGGTGCCGTTCGTGCCCACGGTCACGGTGGCGCCGCGTTCGGAGGCATAGCCCGCGATCTCCTCGAGGTCGGAGCGCACGAGGGGCTCCCCCCCGCTGAGGATGAGGAGCGGCGACGGGCTCGTTTCGAGGATCTGGTCGATGACGCGGAAGCAGGCGGCGGTATCGAGTTCCTCCTCGGACGCGTGCCACGACCCGGCGGAGATGTAGCAGTGGGAGCAGGCGAGGTTGCAGCGGCGCGTCAGGTTCCACGCGATCACGTGAGGGATCGCGACATCGGGTTCGGCCTGCGGAGACGCGGCGGCGGGGGCGCCGTCCCAGAGCGGACCGGGTGCGGCGGGGCTCCGGTGCGTGACGGCTTCCGCGGCCAGCGGGGCCCCGGTCACTTCGGGCGCGATCCCTGCTCCGAAGCGGGACGGACGTCCGCTCCCGACTCTTCTCCCAGTTCCGTACGCGCGAACTTCTCGACCGCCGCTCGGGCATCGTCGGGCGACACCATCTTGAAGTCGACGGGACAGTCCGCCGCCTGCTGCTCGATGTCGCGGATCGGACAGCGCGTCACACCGGAGGCCTTCGCCTCCTCGATGAAGCGCTTCATCTCCTCGCTCATGCCGTCGACGCCGGCGGCTTCGGCCCGCGCCTGCTTCGCCTTCAGCTCGTTGAACATCACGAGCATCGTGTCGAGGTCGAACTCGTCGGCCGCGATCATCGCGTCCTTGTTCTCGTCCATCACGACGGTGGTCACGCGCCACATGCCCTGGTCGCGGGCGAAGCGCTCCACCGTGTTCCGGGCGAGGGGACGGGCGATCAGCGGCACGCGCCCCAGGCGTTCGAACGCCTCGTGCGTCCAGACGATCGGGTCGGCGGCCGTGCGGTCGCGCGGAATCTGGTTGTCCGTGACCGGGCACTGCGCCATCACGGGGAGCGGGGCCTCGAAGGCGTCGGCGTCGCTCGTCTCCACGACGGTCCGCTTCATCGCCTCGTCCGCCTTCACCTCGGCGAGGGCGAGTTCCTCCGCATCGCCGATCCCCATCACGAGCTGCATGTGGGTCGGAAGGAGCTTCTTGATCGCCTCGTCGAGGCGTTCGTTCGTCACGACGGGCAACTGGTCGCGATTCCAGAGTTCCGACTTGTCGGCGCTCGCGCGCCCGTTGGCGGCCTGTCCGACCTCCGCGATCGACGGGGCCGCGCCGGTCTCCAGCGCATCGCGCGCCACCTGCGCCGTGCCGCTCACCCCATCGCCCGCCCCGTTGCCGGCCGCCGCGTCTCCATCGGCCGGCGGCGACGCCGCCCGGTACTGCTTCTCGTCCTTCGGATTCGGGACGAAGGCGGCGGCATAACGGCTTCCGGGGCCGTAGTGTTCGAGGACGAACTCCTCGACGGCCTTGCGCGCGATCCCGAGGGCGAACGGCGGCACGCGCAGGATCCTCACCTCCGCTTCGGGCGCCCACTCGAGCCCGGCTTCGCCATCCTCCTCGATCCAGGGGATCTCCTCGGGCCGGACGTTCCCGGTGCCGAGGAGGAGGATGTTCGTGTCCGCGAGAGAGACGAGGTTGTCGGCCTGCGAGCCGAGGTCCGTGCCCTCGATGCGGTGCGAGCCGTGACGGGCCACGACGATGAGGGATGGATCGATCTCCTCGGCCCATTTGAGGAGTACGTCGAACGGCTTCCCGACCAGCACCTGGGTCTCGATCTCGACGTCGGGATACTCGCTCGCCATCACCTCGGCCCGCTTGATGTTCGCCTTGCAGAGACG
>JAPPBA010000039.1 GCA_026705295.1 Candidatus Palauibacter australiensis | reverse complement strand
TCCCACCTGAAGACGACGTGCATTGGCTCCTCCGTGCCCGAGGTCGCGCGCGCCCGCCGCGCGACCTCCTCCGCATCGGGCATCGGGGACCCGCGCTCGAGCCCGCCGCCGCAGGCAGTGAGCGACAGGACGAGGAGCGACAGGACAAGAAGGGGCCGGAGGGCGCGACGCGCCGGCGCGCGGTTCATGTGGCGGCGGGCGGGGCGGCGACGGCCGGAAGGGTCTCCAGTTGCCGCTTCACGGCCTCCGGAAACCGGTGCGGACGGCCCCGCGCATCGGTACACACGAGGGCGGTGCGGGCGCGGGCGAGCGTCGCGTCGTCGGAGGCGCGCGCGATCCGGTATGCGAACACGACTTCGCGACTCCGGACGCGTTCCACGCGGGTGTGAATCCGGATGAGTTCGTCGTACTCGACCGGGATCCGGTATTCGACTTCGACCCGGGAAACGGGGAGCCAGAGGCCTCCGCGCTCGAGTTCCGCGTACGACACGCCGCGCTCGCGCATGAGCGTCGTACGCCCGAGTTCGCACCACACGAGGTAGTGGCGGTGGTGCGCACGCCCCATCTGATCGGTCTCGGCGTAACGTACGCGCACTTCCGTCGTTCCGGCTCCGTTCGCGCCTTCCATGTTCGCAATATGCTCCCGCGACGCACCGGGTGTCGAATTTTCACCGGTCACGGGTGTGCGGCCGTCTGCCGCCGGGCGTTTGACGCGCCGCGCCCGGCGCGCCGAGCTTCGGCCCCATGCCCGAACGCACCGTCGTCGTGTCCGACATCCACCTCGGGGCCGTCGCCGAGGAGAACGCCCGCGCGTTTCTCGCCTTCCTCGAGGAGGCGGACCGCTGGGGCGAGGAGCTCCTCATCAACGGCGACCTGTTCGACTTCTGGTTCGAATACCGCCAGGTGATCCCGCGCGGTCAGCTCGACGTGCTGGCTCGCCTGCGGAGGCTCGTGGAAGGCGGCATGCCGATCCTGTTCATGGGCGGGAACCACGACGCGTGGGGGGGGAGTTTCCTCCGCGACGAAGTCGGAGTCGAAATCCTCGAAGAGCCGGCGCGACGACGCATCGCGGGGCGGCGGGCGTACATCGCGCACGGCGATGGACTCGGCCCCGCGGACCGGGGCTACCGGGTGCTGCGCCGGGCCGCCCGCAGTCCGGTGGGGCGCGGGCTCTTCCGGTGGGTCCACCCCGATCTCGGGCTCCCCCTCGCGCGGCTCGCGAGCGGGACGCGGCGGGCCCAGGCGGGAGGGGCACGGCACGAATCGCCCCGGGCGTCGCTCCTCGCGCAGCACGCGGTCGAGGTGCTGGCCGCCCACGAGGATGTGGACCTCGTCGTGTTCGGACACTCGCACCGACCGGAGGTCACCGAACTGGCGCCGGGGAGGTTCTATCTCAACTCGGGGGACTGGCTCCATCACAACAGCTTCGCCGTCGTGACGCCGCACGAGATCCGCCTGGAGTCGTACCGGAGACCCGGCTAGCTGAGTTCCGACGGCGGGACCACCGTCGGTCCCCCGGCAGCCCGTGGCAAAACCCCTGCTGCGTTCGAGCAGCGAATGCATCTCGCCTGAAACGCTGCGCGCTGCGTTGCTCCTCGGTCACATAGTCTTACTATGCTCCCTCGTCGCGCCTTGTCAGGCGAGCGCCTCGCCGCTCTCGGCGCTGACGCAGGGTTTTGCCACGGACTGCTAGGGGAAATCGACCTTGAAGCCGAGGGCGATCCCGACGGATCCATCGGCGGGCGGGCCGATCGAGGGCTCGAAGTCCCAGAACTGCGTGGACACCCAGGCGTCGAGACCGCTCAGAAAGGCGAAGAATCCGGCGAGGACGATCCAATTTTCCCGCTGCCCCGAGCGGTTGGAGATGCGCTCTTCGTTCGGCGGCAGCTCCTCCTTCGCCGCGGAGAGCCGCGCGTCCGACTTGAAGACCATGAACAGGAAGACGGACTCCGCCGCGAAGTAGAAGGCGCCGCGGGCCGGGCGCCCGACCTCCAGTTGACCCCAGCCCGGAAGGATCAGGGAGCGCCCGAAGGCCCCAAGGGGGGAGACCGGCGGGCGCCGACCCGTCGTATCGGCGACGGGGCTCGTCTCGGCGGTGACCGAGTCGGGGACCGCCGCGGGAGGCGGAGGATCCTGTGCGCACAACGGCGAGGGGTCCAGGGCCTGGCCGGCCAGAAGCGCGGCCGCGAGCACGACGGTGGCGGGAACGTGTGGGAATCGAACCCACCCGGGACGCGCGAACGCCCCGTAACGGTTTTGAAGACCGCAGGCGACACCAGTCACCATCCGCTCCCGGTCATCCGCTTTGTTCGTCGGTTCCGATCCGGCCGACCTCACGCCGGCCGCGCCCGCCCGATCACCTCAATCTCGACCCGGGCCCCCAGGGGCAGCGCGCCCACGGCGACCGTCGAGCGCGCGGGATACGGAGGCTCGAAGTGCCGGGCGTAGACCTCGTTCACGGCGCCGAAATCGCCCATGTCCGCGAGAAAGATCGTCGTCTTTACGACATCGCCGAAGGCGAGCCCCGCCTCGTCCAGCACGGCCGCGAGGTTCGTCATCACGCGCTCTGCCTGGGAGACGACATCGGGGCCGACCAGTTGGCCGGTGGACGGGACCAGCCCCACCTGCCCTGCGGAGTAAAACAGCTCGCCGGCCCAGTATCCCTGAGAGTAGGGGCCGACGGCGGCGGGCGCGTGGTCGGTGTGGACAGGTCCGGTCTGCATGCTCGAGGCTCCTTTCGGGGGCGGGCGATCGGTCGTCGCCACCGGGCATGACGCGGCACAGTCGCCGTTGCCTTGCATCGGATCGGTGGGAGCCGGTAACCTCGCCCGTACGCCTCATCGCTGGAGGCGCGTCGTTGCGTTCGAACGCGTGCTGGCGGTCGGGCGAAGATACTTCGATCCCCCGGAGAGCGCCAAGATCGTGCCCGACGGCTCCGCCCGCCGTTCCGCTGCAAGACTCGCCCGCGATGCCGTACTCCGCATGGCCTTCGCGGTCGAGGCCTATTTCAGGCTTCTCGTGCGGGTGACGAGGGCCTGCTTGAGCCGGCCCTTTTATCGCGTCGACCTCGTGCAGCAGATGGATACGATCGGCGTCGCCTCGATCTTCATCGTCATGCTGACGGGCCTCTTCACGGGGATGGTGCTCGCCCTGCAGGCCGCCGTGGAGATGGAACGCTTCGGGGCGACCGTCTACATCGGCCGCCTGGTGGGGGCCAGCACGATCCGCGAACTCGGCCCCGTCCTCACGGCGCTCATCGTCACCGGGCGGGCGGGGGCGGGCATGGCGGCGGCCCTGGGCGCGATGCGGGTCACGGAGCAGGTCGACGCGCTCCGCACGATGGGCGTGGACCCGATCCGGAAACTCGTCGTGCCGCGTTTCCTGGCCGCGCTCGTGATGCTCCCCGTGGTCACGATCATCGGCAATGCCATCGCCATCCTGGGCGGGCTCCTCATCGCGGTGCTGACGCTGGACTTCACGGCCCAACTGTACATCAACTCCGTGTGGGAAACGCTCGCCCAGACCGGCTTCGTGCTCACGATCGTCCCCATCGACCTGATTCAGGGGCTGGTGAAGCCCTTCGCGTTCGGCGGGATCATCGCGCTTACGAGCTGCTTCCACGGGCTTCGGGCGGAGGGCGGCACGGAAGGCGTCGGACGCGCGACGACGCGGGCCGTGGTGACCTCATCCATCCTCATACTCGCGGTGGATTACTTCCTCACCCAGATCCTGCTCACCATGTTCCAATGGTGAGCGAGGATCCGACATGAGCGACCGCACCCCCCCCGGTACGCCGGAGCCGGGCAGCGAGGCCTTCGAGGCGGAGTTGCGCGACGAGATTCGCCGCGAGCTGGAAACCCACGGAGGCGGGCCCGGGGAGCCCGAAATCGTCGAACTCCGGGACGTGTGGCTCTCGTTCGGTGATCACGAGGTGCTGCGCGGCGTCTCGCTGGGCGTGGCGCGGGGCGGGACGCTCTGCATCCTCGGCGGGTCGGGAGTCGGGAAGTCGACGATCCTGCGCCTCATGCTCCGGCTCCTCCTCCCCGACCGGGGCGAGGTGCTCATCGAGGGACGCGACATCAGCGCGGTTTCGCGGCCGGAAGCGCTGGCCCTGCGGGAACGGATGGGGATGGTGTTCCAGGGATCGGCGCTCTTCGATTCGCTGAACGTGTTCGACAACGTGGCCTTTCCGCTCTACGAGCATACCGGGCTGGGAGATGGTGAAGTCCGGGACCGCGTCGAGGAGGTGCTGTCCTTCGTGGACCTCGACCCGGCGATGGTTCTCCCTCTGCTCCCGTCCGCGCTGTCCGGAGGCATGCGCAAACGCGTCGCCATCGCGCGGGCGATCGTGCACCGTCCCCCCATCCTCCTCTTCGACGAACCGACGAGCGGGCTCGACCCGATCACGACGCGGAGGATCGATGAACTGATCCTGAAGCTGCGGCGGGAACTTCATGTCTGCGTGGTCGTCGTGACCCACGATGTGCGGTCCGCAGCGAGAATCGCGACCGAAACCGCGCTCCTGAAGGACGGGAAGATTATCTTCAGCGGAACTCCGGAGGAGATGCACGCCACGGAAGACCGTTATGTTCGGGCCTTCCGCGGCTAGCCGCGCGGGCGGCTAAGCCAGTCAGACAGGGGTCAGAGGGAGCAGAGGGCGACGATGCGACGATCGGAACCGATCACATGGGACCAGATGCGCGTGGGGTTCGTCCTCATCGTCTCTCTCGTCCTTCTCGCGCTATGCGTGCTGCTCGTGGGCCGGATCGGCGATGTGTTCGGCGAGCGCTACCAGCTTGTCGCGCTGATGGAATCCGCTTCGGGGCTCCGCCCCGGGGCCCCCGTCCAGGTGGCCGGGCGGGGTGTCGGCCAGGTCGAGCGGGTGGAGTTCATCGCACCGGAGGAGCGCGGTGACTCGGAAGCGGCGGTCGCGGTCTGGCTCGGGGTCAACGTGGACGTCCGTGAGCAGATCCGGCGCGGTTCGCGAGCCCGCGTGAGGACACAGGGATTGCTCGGCGACCGGCTCATCGACATCGAACCGGGATCGCCCGATTCGGCAACCCTCGTTCCGGGAGACACCATCGGCACGGCGCCGGCGCTGAGCTACGACGAACTCCTCGGCCAAGCGGCGGACGCCGTCCTCGGTCTCACACAGCTGTCGAACGACCTTTCCGCCACGCTGGCCCGCGTTTCGAGCGGCGAGGGTTCGCTTGGGCGCCTGCTCGTTGACGAAGCGCTCTACGACGGCCTCGTCGACCTCAACGACAACCTCGCGGCCGTACTGGGGCCGATCGCGGACGGGGAGGGCTCTCTGGCCCGCCTGCTCGAGGATCCGGAGTTGTACGATCGTCTCGTCTCCTCCAGCGCCCGCTTCGACACGGTGACGGCGGCGCTTGCAGCCGGCGAAGGGACGCTCGGGCGTCTGTTGGCGTCGGACTCCCTGTATCGCGCGGTCGCCTCATCCGCGGCCCGGGCCAATTCCATCCTGGGTCGGATCGAGGTCGGCGAAGGGGCGGTCGGGCAGCTCATCGGCGATGAGACGCTGTACGAAGAGCTTCTCAAGGTCGTCGTGGACCTGAACGCGTTCCTCGTCGAGGTGCGGGCCAACCCCGGCAAGTTCATCCCGCCGATCCGGGTCTTCTAGCGCCGGCCGGCAAGCCTGCGATCCGCTGGCTAAAGGTCGTGGAGCGTCTCGAAATCGATGACCTCGAACTCGCGCGCGCCGGCGGGGAGCCTCACGCTCACGAGTTCGCCCTTCCTTCGCCCGAGGAGCGCCCGGCCGATGGGCGATTCCATCGAGATGTCGTTGGTTTCGATGTCGACGTCGTCACCGATCGTGAGGTTGAAGGACTCGATCTCGTCGTCCTCCAGGTCGCGCACCGCGACTCTCGAGCCGAACCCGACCCGGTCCGTCGGGATATTCTCGATATCGAGCTCCCCGAGCTGCGACATTCGGCGTGCCAGATAGTCGAGCCGTGCGCGCACGAAGCCCTGCCGCTCCAGGGCGGCGGTGTACTCGGAGTTCTCCCGCAAATCGCCCTGGGCGACAGCCTTCTCGATCTCTTTCGGAAGGATGACGTTCAGCTCGTGGAGGAGCGTCTCCGCTTCGTCCCCGATCTTTCGCTGCAGTTCTTCGATCATCCGGAACCTCCTCGACCCGTCGACGGGCCGGCCGCAAAAAAAGCCGAGGCGCTCCCGGAAAGGGAGGCGCCCCGGGCGGAGCACTGCACTGATCGAATGATGGAGGCGGCGGGAATCGAACCCGCGTCCGCGAGCCCATCCGCCACGGCATCTACGTGCGTAGTTCGTGATCGAGTCTCGTCCCACGAGGGTTCACGAACAACCCCTTGCGAAACCAGCCGTGTACGCGGCTCTCGCCGTGCTCTCGTCACCCGCGGCTCACGGCGCGCCCGGGTGACCAGCCCGATTCATCGACGTCCGTCGGGAGGTCCTCGGGCCCGGATCTCTCGGGGACGGGCTACGCAGGTTTACGCAGCCAGAGCCAAACCGTCGTTGGCACCTAAAGGTTTCCCGGTGTTTAACGAGGCCCCGGGCACCTCGGCACGCTTCCGCGGCTTCCGGTTCACGCGTCGAAGCCGTGTCGCCCCCCTGATACTCGCAAAGGCTACCCCACACGGTCGTTTATCCCGGCGTGCAGCGCAAGTTCCCGGAGCGGCCCCGGAGGTTCTTTGACAGCCGGAAACCGGCACGGGTATACTCGGGGCTTGCCGGGTCCGGCGGCGCCGGTGCCCGTTGATTCGATATGCGCCCCGCACTCGCGGGGAGGAGACATAGATCCAAGTGCAGCTTCGAGAATTGTTCGTGCCGTCCGCCATCAAGCTCGACCTGGCGGCCGAGACGAAAGATGAGGCCCTGAAGGAACTTGTGTCGTGCATGGGCCTCGACGGAAAGTCCGAAGGAATCCTCTACAAGATGTTGAAGCGGCGGGAGAATCTCGGTTCTACCGGGATCGGCCGCGGCATCGCGATCCCCCACTGCCGTTCGCTCGTTGTGACCCGGTTGCGGGTCGCATTCGGCCGAAAGCTCTCGGGTCTCGATTTCAAGGCAATCGACGAAAAACCCGTGCGGTACGTCTTTCTCATCGTCGCCCCGCCGCTGGAGGTCTCGAATCAGTATCTCCCCGTGCTGGGCAAGATTGCGCAGTTCGGCAAGGAGGCCGACGTTCCGGAATTGCTTGCCGGAATCTCGAGCCCGGACCAGTTCGTCGAGCTGCTCGCCGCGAAGGATCTCTAGTGGACCAGCAACTCGAACTTCTCCTTGAGATCCAGGACCTGCGGATGCAGCGTCGAGGTCTCTCGGACGGAACGCTGACGGACCTCGAGGCGGAGGTCTTCGACGTCAAGATCGAAGACGCGATCCGGTTGCTGGACGAAAAGATCGAGGAGCTGTCGCAGCGGCTGACGCGGGGGATCCGGGAGCGCTATCGCCGCATCGCCGACAAGGCGCCGCGAGTCGTCGCGCCCGTCATCAACGGCATCTGCTACGGCTGCTTCGTGGCGGTTTCCACAGCTCGCGCCTCCGAGGCGGACCGGAACCTCCGCGTCGAATCGTGCGAATACTGCGGTTGTTTCCTCTACCACGTCGGCTGAACTCCGATTGAGCCGCGTTCGGCTCAGCCGGGAAAAATAGGGCTCAGCCGGGGGGCCGGGCGAGGACTCGCCCCTCCGCGGTTCGCCGGGTCACGCCTTCCCGGTCCAGGTACTCGAGGAGCGGGATCAGGTACTTCCGTGAGAGCCCGAACGTTTCCTTGAACCGCGCGGGAGGGACCGGCGCGCCATCGGCGAGAAGCTCTCTCGCTCGCGCCTCCATCGTCTCCAGAGCCCCGGAGGCGACGTGCAGTTCGGGCGTGACCGCCTTCGTCGTGCCGGATTCCTGCAGCAACCGGAGCAGGTCGTCGAGCACGGCCCGGTCCAGGCGCAACTTCTTCCCCAATTCCGTGACGAGGGGTGGCTGCAGCCCGGCGGCTTCTATCGTCCCGGCGAGCTGCGAGCGCCCCTCTCGCTCGCGTGGAGTGAGGCGGGGCGCGTGGTCCGGAAGCGCGAGCCGCGGACCGCTCTCGAGAAGGCGGCGATCAGCGAGGAGTCGGCGGACGGCGGTCTCCGCCAGTTCGAGGTCGCAGACCGGCGCCATCGCGGAGCGCACGGCCTCCTTCGAGACGCCGGGGGCGCGGCGGTCCGCGGCGTGGAGGCGGGCCATGTTCTCCTCCACCGCCGCCATGGCCTCAGCCACCGCACCGGTTGCGAACCAGCGGTCGCCGATGCGCACGCAGCCGGCCTCCTCCGCGGCCGCGCCGAGCGTGGCGCCGCGCCGCCCGAGCCTGATGGATGACGTGGCGATGGGGAGCCCGCGCAGACCCTCCAGCGCTACGGCCGCGGCGATTGCCTCCGCCGGGGCGCCATCGAGGATCTGCCGCCAGGCCTCCGTCCGCGCCGCCCAGTCGGCCGGCGGGTTCAGTTCCGCCACGCGTATCCCGCCGACCGTCGTCACAGGCGAGTAGAAGCGGAGGATGGCCCGATCGCGGGTCCTTGCGAGGAGCGGCGCCTCAAGGGCAAGCACGGCCCAGGCGGTCGTCCCGGGTGCGACGGGCTGCCGATCGACCGTTTGCAGTCGGGCCATGACTTCGCGGGTGCCGAGGTAAACCCTCAGACGCTGTCCATGGCGGAGGGGCCGGTCGCGACTCCCGAGCGCTCGTACCCGGACGCCGAGGCGCGCGCTCGACTTCCACTCGGACGGGTCCACGAGTACGCTGCCCCGCTCCACCGCGGCCGGCGCGACGCCGACGAGCGCGACGGCGCACCGGCGGCCGGCGGTGACGCGGCGACGAGGGTCTTCGTGCACCTGGAGCGCACGCACGCGGGCCGAGCCGCCCCCCGGGAAGACGCGCACGGTGTCGCCCACGCTGACGGACCCGCTCCACACGGTGCCGGTCACCACGGTCCCGGTGCCCCGGATCGAGAACGACCGGTCGATCGGGAGACGAAAGCGGTCGTCGACGCTGCGCGCGCGGATCCCCGCCGTCAATCGACGGAGCGCGGTTCGCAGAGTTTCGATCCCGTCGCCTGTCAGGGCGGAAACCGGCACGATCTCCCATGACGCTCGGGCGGGGTCCTCGTCCAGCAGTTCCCGGGTCGTCTCGCTCGCGAGTTCGAGCCAGTCCTCATCCACCCGGTCGCTCTTCGTGAGCGCGACGACCCCGCGCCCGATGCTCAGGAGACGCGCGATCGCCAGGTGCTCGTGCGTCTGCGGCATCGGGCCCTCGTCCGCCGCCACGACGAGGAGGAGGACGTCGATGCCCGTGGCCCCGGCGAGCATGTTCTTGAGAAAGTCCTCGTGCCCCGGGACATCCACGATCCCCGTCTCCAGGCCGGGATCGAGGTCGAGCCGCGCGAAGCCCAGGTCTATCGTGAGCCCCCGCTTCCGCTCCTCCAGCCAACGGTCCGTCTCGACCCCCGTCAACGCCCGCACGAGGGCGGTCTTGCCGTGATCCACGTGGCCGGCGGTCCCGATCACGATCCCGCGGCGATCGCTCACGCCCTCGCTCCGTGTGCTCACCGGTCGTCCACGGGCCCTTCAGTCCAGCCGACTCAGGAAAGGAAGCGATTTCAACTGTGCCCCCTCCGCCACGTGGTGCCGGATGAACTCGGCCAGCCAGCGGCCCTGGCGGCCGTTCGCGCGGCCGCTTTCCGCCCGCCCGCCGGACACGAGGATCCGAAGGGCATCGAGCTCGCCCCGATCGAGTTCGGGCCCGAGCGGAGCGCATGAGCCGCAGCGAAGCCCGCCGGCCTCGAAGTCGAAGCGCGCGCCCGCCGCCCCGATGGGATTGCGGCAGCCGATGCAACGTTCGATCTCCGGGCGGAAGCCCAAGGCGTTGACCACACCCCACACGTACTCAAGCCCGCCGGCCGACCCCTTCTCCCGGACCCGACGGTGCAGCCCATCGAGCCCCTCCGTCAGCGTGCGGTACAACTCCGCATCGCTGTGCTCCGGGGCGAGGCGCATCACGAGTTCGCAGAGGACGGATGCGATCGTGAAGAGTTGGATCGAACGGTCGAGTCCCCTCCGGTCACGGAGGAGTTCGAAGTTGGAGAGGGTATGCAGGTCGCGTCCCTCCCGGCTGTAGAACGTCGCCTCTCCCTCCACGAAGGGTTCCAGCAGGCCGCCGAAGCGGCTTCGAGGGCGCAGCGCCCCGCGGGCCAGCGCGGAGCAGGGCCCGAGTTCCCACGTCATCAGGCGCAGGATCTTGCTGGTTTCGCTGTACCGGTAGGTTTGGAGGACCACCGCCCGGGTCGTTACGAGTCCCACTCGGCCCCCCCTGGTGTCGTGGCCAAACCCTGCGTCCGCGCCGAGAGCGGTGAGGCGCTCGCCCGGGCGCGGTCAGTTGGGACGAAGGAGGATATCGGTCGTTCCCGCCCCGACCGGCGCCTCGTCGATGAACTCGCCCTCGGACGAAAGGAGAACGAGACGTCCCTGGCCCGCGGCCACGTAGGTGGCGCAGAGGATCTGGCCGTCCAGAAAGCCCGCCGCGACCCGGCAGTTGAGGTTCGAGCCGTCTCGGTCGCGCGGCTGGATCGGGTTCTCCGGGCCGTTCACCCATGCCCGAACCGCAAAGCTGAACGTCAGCACGTCCGTTTCCGTCGCTTCCGCGCCCTTCGTTCGCACGACGTAGACGAGCCCGTCCCGCCCGGCTTCCATGGAGATTCCGTTTCCGTCAAGAGTGTTCACGTCCTGCACGCTCCGGGCCGACATGTCGATCTCGACGAGATTTCCGTCCCCCAGCGGCGCGGAGGTCAGCGGATCAACCCCTCCGCCGGCCAGCAGGAGCATGTTGTCTTCGAGCACGATGGCCTCGGTGACCCCGACCGTGCCTTCCGGGAGCCTCAACTCGTCGAAGTAGCTGCCGTTGATGAACTCGTGGAGGACGATTCGGGGCGGGCCGAGAGGCTCTCGTCCGCCATCCTCGTCGTCAAGGTTGCCATCGACCGAGATGAGGAACTGCCCCGCCGGGATCACCCTCTCCACGAAGGTTCCCACCGCCTCGGCGGCGATTTGCGCCATCGGAGTGCCCGGGAAGGCCACGTACACCGCGTCGAGCGCCCGGGCGGGAATGAGCGCGCCCACCGTACCGCCGGCATCGAAGACCACGGTGGGCTTGCCGGGGTCCACGATGGCGTTGTTCGGAAAAACGGACGTCGTCTGTTGGTCGGTGGAGAAGGATCCGAAGACGACCTTGCTCCCCTCCGGAGCGTCCCACGCGGTAACCCACAGATCCTGGATGAAATCCGCCGTCCGGCCCCGGAACCCCGCCCCCAACTGAATGTCGCGCCCGAACGGGACGATCCCGCCATCGATCCGGTTGAACTGCTGCAGAGTCCCGGAGATGGAGTTGAGAACGGCGAATTCCGACCGGTCGGGATCTACAACGTCGGGGCCATCCGGGCCCGTCCCGTTCGAGCCGCCGCACCCGGCGAGGAGGACCGCCAGTGCTCCAGTCTGTATCAAGCTACGTCTCCGCATAATCCGCTCCTGTGCTGCGCAACCTGTTCGCGTCCGCGACCGGTCGTCGCCCGGGCGGCGGCAGCGCCCCATCGGTTGGGTGCTTCCCGGCAAGGTCCGCTCGCGGGTCGTGAACGGCAAGCGGACGCCGCGCCGCCCGTCTGGATCCGGCGCGCTTCCGCCAGAATAACGTTTAGAGGGCCTCCATCGGCGACGACGCGCCGCTCGAACGCGGCGGGGACTTGCCACGGACTGCTAGGGCTCGAAGCGGCCGAAATCCTCCGGGTCCAGCCCCTTGAGGTAGTCGCTCAGCGGCTCCTCCGGGGCCCGGGAGGGCCCGGTCCCGGGAGGCGGCGCCTCTCCCTCGGCCACTCCGGTCTCGTCGATCTCGAACGCGCTCGCCTCAAGGAGGCTCTCCGCCGCATGAATCGGGACCCCGGCGCGAAGTGCCAGCGCGATGCTGTCGCTCGGACGGGCATCGATGGAGATGAACTCGTCTTCTCGCCGGAACACGAGCGACGCGTAGTAGGTGTTGTCGACGACCTTCGTGATGAGTACGCGGACGAAGGTGCTGTCCAGCCCGCGCACCACGGCGTTGAAGAGATCGTGCGTCAGGGGACGCGTGAACTGCACTCCGGCGAGTTCCATCGCGATGGCCGAAGCCTCGCCGGGTCCGATCCAGATCGGGAGGAAACGCTCGCCGTCCTTCTCCCTGAGAATAACGACGGGGGCGCCCGTCGTCTTGTCGAGTCCGAGGCTGGCCACGGCGACCTCCCGCATCCCGGACTCCGTCATTGCCAGGGGCTGCTAGCCGGCGAGAGCATCGGTCCGATCGGTTCGCTCCCACGTGAACGCATCGCCGTCGGGCTCGCGGCCGAAATGCCCGTAGGCGGCGGTTCGGCGGTAGATCGGTTTCCGGAGTCCGAGCCGCTCGATGATCGCTCGCGGCCGAAGGTCGAAGACCTCCGTCACCCGGCGGGCGAGTTCGTCGTCCGGCCGGCGTCCCGTACCGAAGGTGTCGACCATCACGCTGACCGGCGCGTCGACCCCGATGGCATAGGCGAGCTGGACTTCGGCCCGCCGCGCGAGTTGCGCCGCGACGAGGTTCTTTGCGATCCAGCGCGCCGCATATGCCGCCGAGCGGTCGACCTTCGACGGATCTTTCCCCGAAAAGGCGCCGCCGCCGTGCCGGCCGACGCCGCCGTACGTGTCGACGATGATCTTCCGCCCCGTGAGGCCCGCGTCGCCTTGGGGTCCGCCGATCTCGAAGCGACCCGTCGGGTTGATGTGGCACTGCGCCCGGTCCTCGTCGTAGAGCTCGTCCGGCAACACGGGCCCGATGACCTCTCCCTTGATCGCCGCTTCGATTTCCTCCGGCGCGATGTCGCCGTCGTGCTGGGCCGAAACGACCACGGTGGTGATTCGCGCCGGTTCCCCGTCCCGGTACTCGACCGACACCTGCGACTTCCCGTCCGGCCGCAGCCACGTGATGCCTCCGGACCGCCGCACGTCTGCCAGGCGTTTCGTCAGCGCGTGCGCCAGCATGATGGGGAGGGGCATCAACTCCGGCGTCTCGTCGGTCGCGTATCCGAACATCATCCCCTGATCCCCGGCGCCACCGACATCCACGCCCTGGGCGATGTTCGCCGACTGCTCGTCGATCGCGGTGAGCACGCTGCACGTGTCCCACCGGATGCCGTGCTCTGCGCGCGTGTAGCCGATGTCGCGCAGCACTTCCCGGGCGATGGCCGCGATGTCGATCCCGGCGGCCGTGGTGATCTCGCCGGTCACGAGGACGAGGCCCGTCGTCACGAGCGTCTCGCAGGCGACCCGGCCCCGGTCATCCTCCGCGAGGATGTTGTCGAGGACCGCGTCCGAGATCTGGTCCGCGACCTTGTCGGGGTGTCCCTCGGTCACGGACTCGGAGGAAAACGGTTGTATCCCCTTCACGAGGCTGATTCTCCCACTTCGAGGTTCGCGGCAGAGCGCCGCAGGAGGCGTAGCGGCCAAGATAGTGGCCGCCCGGCCGGGCGGAGGCAACGTCGCCGCCGCGGGATCAGGACATGTACAGCGGCGACGGCTCCACCGGAATCGCGTCCTCCAGCCGCGCGAGGAGTTCCCCCGGCATCCCGGAGGGAGAGCCGGCGCGACCGACGCGACTCCAAAGTTCCGACAACTCCGCCACGGAAAGGAGCCCCACGAGCTCCCTCACTTCGGGGATCGACGCGGGCGCGAGACTGAAATCCCGATAGCCGAGCGCGAGCAGGAGGGCGAGGCCGACCGGTTCCGCGGCAAGATCTCCGCAGACGCTGATGTCGAGGTCGAGGGCGCTGGCCGTGTTGAAGATCCGCTCATAGCTGCGGAGGAGTGCGGGGTGCATGGGGTTCGAGAGGTGCTGGAGCCGGGCGTTGCCGCGGTCCACGGCGAGCGAGTACTGCGTCAGGTCGTTCGTGCCGAGACTGATGAAATCGAGGTGACGCCCCACGAGATCGAGGGTGTCCGCAAGCGCGGGCGTCTCCACCATCACGCCGAAGGGGACGGGTTCCGTCTGGCCCACCTCGCGGCCGACTTCCGCCACGATTTCCTTTGTGCGCAGAATCTCGGTCTCGCAGATGACGAAGGGGACGAGGATCCGCATGCGGGCTTCCGGTCCGCCGGCCCGGATGGCGGCGCGCAACTGGTTGCGGAAGAGCTGCGGCCGATCCAGGCAGACGCGGATGGCGCGCCAGCCCAGGTAGGGGTTGTCCTCCGGAGGGAGGTCGAGAAAGAGCGGGAACTTGTCGCCGCCGATATCGAACGTCCGAAGCGTCACGGGCTGGTTCGGGAATCCGTCCACGACCTCGCAGTAGGCTTCGTACTGCTCCTCCTCGCTTGGAATCACCCTCCGTCCGATGACAAGGAATTCGGACCGGAAGAGCCCGACCCCCTCGGCACCCACGCGCCGGGCTGCGGGCACATCGTGCGGCTGGTCGATGTTGGCGCGCAGATGGACACGGACCCCGTCCGCCGTTACCAGGGGCACGGGTTCGCTGGCGAGGTCGGCGGCGGGACGTCCGGAAAGGCGGCGGACCATCCGCACGTGTGCCGCCTTCTCCGCCTCCGTGGGCTCGATCAGGACGCGACCGTTGCCTCCGTCGAGGAGAACGGTGGTTCCGTCTTCGATTTTTGCGAGGTCGGCACCGAGTCCGACGACTGCCGGAATACCCAGAGAGCGGGCTACCAGCGTGCTGTGCGAGGTGCGGGACCCGGATCCGCTCGCCACACCGAGAACGAGTTCCGGGTCGAGTCGCACCGCGAAGCTGGGTGTGAGGTCGTCAACGGCGATGAGCCCGGGATCATTCGGAAGGGCGAGCGGATCTTCATCGCGCCCGGTGAGCCGCGCGAGGACGCGAGACCGAATGTCCCGCAGATCGGCCAGCCGGTCGACGACCATGAAGTGCCCCGCATCGATGATCGCCGTCCGAAGCTCGGTCAGGCGCCAGTCGAAGGCGCGCTCCGCGGAGAGGAAATTCTCCCGGATATAGCGGATGGTGCCCGCAACGAGATCCGGATCCGAGAGGATGAGAATCTGCGGGTCGAAGATCTTGGCTTCGACCTCGCCAAGCGAGCGCGCCGCCTGCTCGCGCGTGTCCCGGACGCGGTCGGCGGCCCAGGACAGCGCCTCCTCGAAACGCTCGACCTCGGGCTCGACGGCGTCGGAGGGGATCGTCCGGTGCTCCGGCCGCCACTCGTGACGCTCAAGTCGCCGCACGACGCCGAGTGCACGCCCCGGCGCGGCCCCGATCCCGTGAACGACCTCGCTCACGTCGGCCCGTCCGTGTCCGCTTCCGGAGCGAGTTCCTCGCTGAACCCGGACAGGACGAGTTCAGTGAGCGAATCGACGGCGTTTGCCGCGTCGGACCCCATGGCCCGGATACGGATGGAGGCGCCGGCCTCGGCCGCGAGCATCATCACGCCCATGATGCTCTTCCCGTTCACCTCCAGCTCATCCTTCTCGACCCGCACCTCGGCACGGAACCGGCTCGCCAGCTTAACGAACTCCGCGGCCGGCCGGGCGTGCAGTCCCAGCCGGTTCCGAATACGTACCGCTGATTCGTGTTGCTTCGTCACAGGAACTTTCCGCTCCGGTCGAGCGAACGATCGGCGTCGGGCCGCGCGTCGCGGCAGGCTGCACCGCCTGTCGGAACGCTCACAGGAGCCACACCGCGCACGCGGCAAGGAGGCTCGCCATGGCGACCGCCGAGATGTGTCGAGGGACAAGGTAACCCATCAGCGCCACGATGACTGCACCGCCATCCCGCCAGGGAACATGGCCGGTTCCCGGCAGCTGGCCGATGAGCAGGGTAGCCAGGGCTCCGATGAGCACCTGGTTCGTGAGCACGAGCGCCCTCTCCATCCGGCGCAGCGGGGCCCGCTTCAACGCCGATGCCACTGCCCGGCCCGATCGCCAGCCGCAGCGCAGTCCCCAGATGCGGAGGGCGAGGTGGCCGGCATTGTACACGACGAGGAACGCCCCGGCGGTGAACAGGGCGTCGAGTCCAAGCACGAACCCGATGGCGGCGGCGGATGTGCAGAAGGGCCGCCAGCCGGCCCACGCGACCCCGTCGCCCAGCGCCCCGAGGGGCGCGCGGAGGGCGGAACGGAAGCGCGACAGGGTGTCGGCGTCATCGCCGTCGAATTCGAGGCGCGCGAGGGCGCCGATGGCGACGGGGGCGAGGTACGGATGCGCGTTGAAAGCCAGTGAATGGCGCTGCACGGCCTGCCGGAACGCGGCGGGATCGTCCGCGTGGATCCGCGCAAGCAGCGGCGCGAGCGCATGCGCCAACCCCGGCCCCGTCATCGTACGGTCGTTCCATGAGCCCTGGATGGAAAAACTGCGCAGGATGGCGCGTGCAAAATCCCTCCGACGCGGCCTCACGAGAGCACCCGGACGAGAAGGGTTCCCAGGACGCAGCCCGCGGCCAGCGCGGGCCAGTGGCGGGCTCCCGCGCCGAGCCCGCGAGCCGCGACGCCCGCGGCTCCGGCGAGTCCAAGCCCCGCGACCACGGTCCACCAGGCGGCGGCCGGCGCGCCGGGAGGCTGCGTCGACAGCAGACGCACGAACAGAGCGGACGGCACGAGCAGCGCGGCGACGAGGAGTCCGGCGCGCAACCCGTCCAGGGCCAACGCCAGCCGGTGGCGTCGCGCGAGGGCGGCGGCTCCCGCGGGAAAGCCGTCGGGCCTGGAGACGAGCCTCGGCGTCACGCGCCGGAGGAGCGTCACCGAGTACGCGCCCGTCCACCCGACCGCCCATCCGACCGCGACCGCGGCGACGATGCCGGCCGGGGCGCCGCCGCCGGCGACCGCGTATGCCGCACCGGCCGTGAAGGAGGCCGGCCCCGTTTCCGGGTGCCGCGCGCCGCCGAAGGGCGGATGCCGCGAAAGGACGAGTTCCAGCCACACTCCGATCAGGCAACCTGCGGCGGGCGCCCCGAAGAGCACACCTCCCAGCGTACCCGCCACGACGGGCCGGGACCACATGGCCTGCGGCCAGGACACCTCGTCGAGACCGATGACCGCACCGAGCAGACAGGCCAGCGCCCAGTCGCCGACCGTGAGTTCAACCCCCGTCATCGGAGCTTCCGCGCGTCGAGACGGACCTCGGGTGCGGTGGGGAGGTTCCGGGCGCTCACGGAAGCGTGCTCACCGATCGCCCGCAGGTCCTCGACCTCTTCCGGGGAGAGATATACGTAGTCGAGAATCTTCTTTCGCCCTCCCGCGGCGTACACCCCTCCCACGTTCACCGTCCGTCCGTCGAGGCAGCCACGCTCCGCCAGCGCCCGCATCGTGGCCGTGTCCCGCGTCAGGAGCGCGCCCCTCTCCACCCGGGAGCTCAGCTCCCCGAAGCGCCGCGCCGCCTCGTCCACCCCGAGAAACTCGGCGCGCTCCTCGTCGGCGAGCGCGCTGGCCCAGAGTTCCTGCTCCCATTCGCTCGAGGCGAGGGCTTCATCGACGATGATGTAGAAATCGAGGTCCAGGGGACGCCCCCAGCCCACGAGCACCTGGCCGTGGATCAGACGCTCATCGATCCGCAGGAGTTCGAGCGGCACGCGTCCGGCTCAGTCGGTCCCGGCCGGCGGGGACGGGTGCGTGCGCTGTCCGGCCTGTCCCTTCCGGAGAAGGCGGGGGACGAGCGCCTCGAGCGGCATTTCGCGATGAAAGACGAAGTCGAGCAGCATCGGAAGGTTGACGCCCGTGATCCACGCGCCGCCCCCGCTCTCCCGCACATGCCGAAGGCTGGCCAGGCCGCAACTGCCGCCCGCAAGATCCGCGAAGAGGATGGCCTCCCCGCCGCCCGCCGCCTCTCCGATGATCTCGGCGAGTTCGTCGGGCGCCAGACCTTCGTTGCTCACGGCGTGCAGCGCGCCCCTGATGCCGCTGATGGCTTCGACGGCGGACACGAGGGCATGTGCAAGTTCCGCGTGCGCCACGACGACGCCGCGAACCCGGCTATTCGTCATCGGATTCGAGATAGTCGCGCACCGGCCGCATGCGCTCGATGAGGTCGCGCTCGAAGGCCGCCGCCGGGTCCTCCCCAGAATAGCGGAGGAGGTGGTTCATGGCCACGACTTCGGCGATGACCGTGATGTTCTTGCCCGGGTTCAGCGGGATGCGGACCTTCGGCAGCTTCACGCCCAGGATCTCGCACTCCTCCGCCTCGAGGCCCGTTCGATCGTAGTCGTCCCGCTCTCCCCAGACTTCGAGTTCGACGACGACCTCGATCCGCTTCTGCTGACGCACGGCCCGGATCCCGAACATGGCGCGCACATCGATGATGCCCACGCCCCGGATCTCCATGTGATGACGCTGGTGTTCGTGGGCGCGTCCCAGAAGGATGTCGCTCTGGCGGCGGTGCACGAGGATGAGATCGTCGGCGACGAGGCGGTGCCCCCTCTCCACGAGATCGAGCACGCACTCGCTCTTGCCGATGCCCGAGGGCCCGATGAAGAGGAGGCCGATCCCGTACACGTCCGCGAGAGAGCCGTGGAGGGAAGTCCGCGGCGCGAATTCCTCCTCGAGATAGGGCTGCAGCCTCCGGTAGAAGTCGCCCGTCTTCAGCGGCGTTTCGAGCACGGTCACGCCGGCCGCCTCCGCCGCGGAGACGAGTTCCTTCGGCGGCGCCTGGCTCTTGGTGATGATCGCGCAGGGAACCCCGGACTCGAACACGAACGTGAGGGCGGCGGCGCGTTCCGAGGCGCGCAGGCTCTCGAGATAGGCGATCTCCGTTTCGCCGAAGATGAGCACGCGCTGGGAGACGAAGCGCTCCCGGTAGCCCGCCAGCGCGAGTCCCGGCGACGAGACTTCCGGCACCTCGATCCCGCGCTCGAGGCCGGACTCGCCAGCCACGACCGTGAGCGAAAACGCCTCCCGCTTGCGCCGGAGCAGCGACGCGACCGTGAGGGTCACTCGCCTTCTCCGCCCGCTTCAAAGGGACTTCCGAACAGCTCATCCATCGGCGGCGCCGAGCGCTGGTTGTAGCGGTCGTGGTTGCGGCGGAGCTGGTTTCCCAGCTTGTCCGCGAGCCGATCGAGCGCCGTGCGGGGGTCGGGGCCCGCCGCCTCCCCGTGCACGGGGCGGGCGCGGTCGACGCTGATCACGGCCGCCGCGCGCACCTGCGTCTTCTCTCCGGTGAATACGATCTCGGCCTTCGACGCGCGCGGCTCGAAACGAGTCAGGTTCGTAAAGCGCGTCTCGATGATCTCGCGAATGTCGGAGACATCGGTGTTACGCGCGGTGACGATGGTTCGCATCGGTCCTCATCGGGGTTCGAGTGACTGGTAAAGGTGCGCTTCCGTCTCATCCGCTGCACGCGACCACGAGAAACGGGCCGCGTGGACGACCCCGCCCCTTCCGAGCCGTTCGCGCAGCGACGGCTCCTCAAGAACTTCGCGGATCGCAGCCGCCCACGCCGCGGCCTCCCCGTGCGGGGCGAGCACTCCCGACTCCCCCGCCACCACCGACTCCCGCAGCCCGGGTGAATCGCTAGCGATCACCGGTGTCCCGCACGCGGCCGCCTCCACATTCGTCATTCCCCACCCTTCCTTCGGAGAGGGATAGACCACGGCCCAGGCCCGACGCAGCCAGGCGACCTTCTCCTCCTCGGAGATGTACCCCAGAAAGCGTACGCGGTGCGAGAGTTCCGCCCGCCGTACGAGCCCTCGGAGGCGACGCTCGTCGCTGCCGTGGCCCGCGATGACGAGCCTTGCGTCCGGCAGCCGGCCGCTCAGCCGCGACAGCGCCTCGAACAGAACATCGAGTCCCTTGTAGCGCTTGAGGCGGCCCACATAGAGCAGCGTCGGTGCTTCCGCACGCTCCGTCGCCGCATCCGGACGAAAGGTGTCGTGGTCGATGCCGGGCGGGATGACTGTGATATCGCGTGCCAGCAGGCCTCGCTTCGTGAGGTCGAGCGCGGTGCTTTCCGAGATCGCCTGGAAGGGGCAGTGGCGATAGACGCCGGGAATCGCTCGTTCCGCGGCCCAGACCGCCGTCGCGACCGGGATGGACACTTCCGCGTAGGCCGTCGCCCCAAACAGGTGCGGAACGAGTGCGACCACGGGGACGCCGGCCCACCGAGGCGAGTAAAGCGGGATCTTGTTGATGTCTTCGACGAGTACATCCGGGGCGAAGTCGTGCACGACGGTCCGCGCGGCCCGCCGGGCTCGCCACGCGTAGCTGTGCCGGTTTCCGACCCGCTGGAAGTCGATGCCATCGAGCGTCGCGGACGGGGCCGCGCCCGGCCACCCGCTCACGACGCCCCGCACGAGGTGTCCGCGGGCCGCGAGCCGGCCGAAGATCTCGTGGAGGTGCACCTCGGCGCCGCCGGCCTCGGGGTTCTCCCGGTCCTGCCAGTTGAGCAGGAGGATCCGGAGCGGCCGCGCCATGGATTCGCTCAGGACCCGGCCTCCCGCGCCTTCAGCACCGCGTCGAGCACGCCGTTGAGAAAACGTGGACTGTCG
This sequence comes from Candidatus Palauibacter australiensis, assembly GCA_026705295.1. Taxonomy (NCBI): domain Bacteria; kingdom Pseudomonadati; phylum Gemmatimonadota; class Gemmatimonadia; order Candidatus Palauibacterales; family Candidatus Palauibacteraceae; genus Candidatus Palauibacter; species Candidatus Palauibacter australiensis. Next base: position 60,873 of record JAPPBA010000039.1, on the reverse strand, counting down.
GGACTGCCGTACCGGCGCGCCAGCTTCAGAGCTTCATGAATCGCGACCCTCGGCGGCACATCTTCGAACCATAACAGCTCCACGATCCCGATTCGGAGGATGTTGCGGTCGATGGCGTGCAGGCGCTCGATCCGCCAGTTCGAGGCATGATGAGCGATCGTCGCGTCGACCTCGGCAAGGTGGCGGCCCGCGGTCTCGAGCAGGCGCCGGACGTGGGGGCGGTAGCGTTCGGACATGCGACGGTGGACGAGGCTCTGCGCCGCGTGCTCGAGCGGCGTGCCCTCTCCGCCCACTTCCCACGCATAGAGGAGGTTCAACGCCCAGCTCCGCGCTCGCGAATGGACGTGCGTGCGGGCGGTCGGCCTCACGCACCCAGCCCTTCGTGGAGGTCGGCCATGCGAAGCGCCGCGCGGGCCGCCTCCGAACCGGCGTTTCCGAGTTCGCCTCCGGCCCGCGCGAGCGCCTGCTCCACCGTGTCGGGCGTGAGCACGCCGAGACCGACCGGCACGCCCGAGTCAAGCTGTACCTTGGCGAGGCCGTCGGTGGCCGCGCGGCTCACGTGGTCGAAGTGCGCGGTTTCCCCGCGAATCACGCAGCCCAGCGCGACGATGCCGGCGTATCCGCGCGCGGCGGCCCGTTGCGCGGCCAGCGGCAGTTCCCAGGCGCCGGGGACGTACACGATATCGACATCCTCCTCGGCCACGCCGCATTCGAGGGCCGTCCGTACGGCGCCTTCCAGCAGAAGTTCGGTGACCCGGGAGTTGAACCGGCTGACGAGGATGCAGACCGTCCGGCCGCCTCCCGAAGCCGCGCCCTCGAACTCCTTCAGGCGCCCACGCGGGAACCCGTCGGGGCGGCCGCCTCGAGGAGTGTCCGACCCGTCTCTCACGCGGATCCGGTCAGGTGTCCCAGCTTCTCGCGCTTCGTGCGAAGATAGCGGACCAGCCGGTCATCGACCCCGCCGAACTCGAGCGGCAGACGGTCGCGGATCACGAGGCCGAACCCCTCCAGCCCCGCGAGTTTCTTCGGGTTGTTCGTCAGGACCCTGATCGAGTGCAACCCCAGATCCACGAGGATCTGGGCCCCGATGCCGTAGTTCCGGAGGTCGGGCGGAAAGCCGAGCGCCTCGTTCGCTTCGACCGTGTCGTGGCCTTCGTCCTGCAGTTCGTACGCTCGGAGCTTGTTCAGGAGTCCGATCCCCCGCCCTTCCTGGTCGAGATAGACGATGACCCCGGCGTCGGCCTCCACGACCATCCGCATCGCAGCCTCGAGCTGGCTCCCGCAATCGCAGCGGTGCGAGTGGAACACATCGCCCGTCAGGCAACGCGAGTGAACGCGGACCAGGACATCTTCCGCCCCCGCCACGTCGCCGCGCACCAGGGCGACGTGTTCGCGCCCATCCACCTCGTTCGCGTACCCGACGATGCGGAAATCGCCCCACGGCGTGGGGAGATCCGCTTCGGCGACGCGCCGTACGAGACTCTCCGTGCGCAGTCGGTGGGAGACGAGGGCGGCCACCGTGATGAAGGGAAGGTCGTGCTCCTCCGCGAACTTCTCGAGTTCGGGACGGCGCGCCATCGTCCCATCCTCGTTCAGGATCTCGCAGATCACGCCCGCCGGCGTGAGCCCGGCGAGCCGGGCGAGATCGACGGACGCCTCCGTCTGACCCACGCGCTGGAGCACGCCGCCGGGCCGGGAGCGGAGCGGGAAGACGTGGCCCGGCCGCATGAGGTCCGTGGGCCGGGTCTGGGGATCCACGGCGACGCGGATGGTCCGGGCGCGATCCTGCGCGGAGATCCCGGTCGACACGCCGAAGTCCTGGCGGGCATCGATCGACACGGTGAACGCCGTCTTGTTGGGGTCCGCCAGCCGGTCGTCCGTCATGAGCGGGAGATCGAGGCGATCGGCCATCTCATCGGGCATCGCGAGACAAATGAGTCCCCGCGCGTGCCTGGCCATGAAGTTGATCGTCTCGGGCGTCGCGAGCGCGGCCGCGCACACGAGGTCCCCCTCGTTCTCGCGATCCTCATCGTCCGCGATGATCACGAGTCCGCCTTGACGGATACGCGCGATCGCCGCTTCCACCGTGTGTGCGGGCATGTCCGCCAGCCGAAGCCCTTTCTCGGTGACCATTTGAACGGGAACCGACTAATCCTCCGGGGCCGCGTGCGGTCGGAGGGCACGCGCCACGTGCTTGCCGATCAGATCCGCCTCGACGTTGACGTTCGCGCCAGCCACGAGGCGCCCCAGGGTCGTGTGGGTCCATGTATATGGGATGATGGCGAAACGCGCGATGGTCCCGGTCAGGCGGTTGACCGTGAGACTCACGCCATCGACCGCGAAGGAGCCCTGCGGCACGGTCACCCTCTCGAGGGCGTCCGGGAGTTCGATCTCGAGCAGGCCCGACTCGCCTTTCCACCTCGCCGCCGCCACGGTCCCCACCCCATCGACGTGTCCCTGTACCATGTGCCCGCCGAACGGATCCCCCGCGCAGAGCGCAGGTTCGAGGTTCACGGGATCGCCGACCCGCCACCTCCCGACCGTGGTCCGCTCCAGCGTCGCCTCGACGACGTCGACATCGAACGTCTCCTCCCCGAGAGCGACGACCGTCGTGCACACGCCCGCCAGCGACACCGAATCTCCGTCCTGGAGCCGTTCGAGAAACGGGACGCGGGCGATCGTCAGGCGAAGCCCGGTGTTCCGGCGCTCACGGCCCGCGACCTCGCCGACCGCCCGTATGATTCCGGTGAACACGAGTCCCGCCGCTCAGAGGTTGTCCAGGGTTTCCTGGAGCTCACGGTGCTCGAACACGATCTGCGTGTCCTGCCCCAGCGACTCTCGCTGCACCGGCAGCCAGTCGCCGGCCGCCGACGGCTCGAGACCCGGAAACGCCGGTACGCCATCCCGCCCGTAGAACATGGGGGCGATGAAGGCATGGATCCTCTGAATGTGCCCGTCGCGCAGCAGCGATGCGGCGACCTGCCCCCCACCCTCGACGAGTACCGAGAGCACGCCGCGGATGGCCATTTCGTTCCACACTGCGCCCAGGTCCAGCCTGTGGTCCTCACTCCGCGGGACTCCGATGACCTCCACGCCCGCATCGCGGAGCGGACCCGCGCGCGCTTCGAATCCGTCCGACTCGGGGTCGGCGAAGGCCCATACCGGCGCCTGGGAGGCCGTGCGCACGAGCTGACTCGACGTTCGGAGTCGGAGGGTGGTGTCCAGGATCGCCCGGACGGGCGGTACTCGCGGCACGACCTCTCCACGGGCCGTGAGCAGGGGATCGTCGATCTCGATCGTGTTGGAACCGATCAGGATCGCATCGTGACAGGAGCGGAGACGGTGGACCTCGTCCAGCGCCCGTATGCCGGTCACCGGCGTGCGAACGCTCTCCTCTCCGAGCTTCGCGTCGAGAGAGAGCGCGAGTTTGAGCGAACCGAAGGGCACCCACTTCCGGTGAAACCAGAGAAAGGCGGCGTTCAGCCGTTTCGCGGCGTTCTCCTCGATCCCGATTTCGACGTCCAGGCCGGCCTGGCGCAGATCCTCCGCCCCGTGGCGCGCCTCCGGATTGGGATCCCGGCAGGCGATCACGACGCGCCGCACGCCGGAGCGAATGATGGCGGTGGTGCACGGGGGTGTCAGCCCTTCATGGCGGCACGGCTCGAGCGTGACGTACAGCGTTGCACCCGCCGCACGGGGCCCGGCCTCCCGCAGCGCCATGATTTCCGCATGATCGCCGCCGTACTCCGCGTGCCACCCCGTGCCGAAGACCTGGTTCCCCCGGGCTACGACCGCGCCCACGAGTGGATTGGGCGACACGCGACCCTGTCCGCGCGGTGCCACAGCCAACGCCTCGCGCATGTGCCGCAGGTCCTCCGTGCGGCTCGGCGGAGCGCCGGCGATGGGGTCGAATCCCCGCGCCGTCATGAACTCTCCAGGTGTACCCTGCCGCTCCCCGCGACGAGTTCACCGCACAGGAAAGCCTCGCAGCCGGCGTCACGAATCTCGTCGAGCACGTCCTCGGCGTCCCTCTCGCGCACGACCGCGACCATCCCCACGCCCATGTTGAAGGTGGAGAAGAGTTCCGCCTCGTCTGCTCCGCTCTCGCGCGCGATGACGTCGAACTCGTGTGGCCGCGGCCAACGGTCGGTGCGCACCACCGCATCGATATCCCGTCCGATGACCCGGTCCACGTTCCCCGGGATTCCGCCGCCCGTGATGTGGGCGAGCGCCCGCACGCGGCCCCCATCGAGGCTGCGCTCGAGGGTCGACAGGTAACTCCGGTGAGGACGCAGGAGGACGTCCGACACGGAGCCCTCGCCCCCGGGGAAGGGGTCGTGGGCCCCGAGTCCGAGGCGGTCGAAGAAGAGGGCGCGCACGAAGCTGTAGCCGTTGGTGTGGATGCCGCTCGATGCGAGTCCGATGAGACGGTCCCCCGGCTCCAGGCTTCTGCGGGACAGCTCCGGGTAGACGATCTCGCCCACCACGAACCCGGCGAGGTCGTATTCCCCCGGCGCGTAGAAATCCGGCATCTCTGCGGTCTCTCCCCCGAGCAGCGCGCAGCCGTTCGCCTTACAGGCAGCAGCGAGTCCCGACACGACGCTCGTCACCGTGTCCGGGTCCAGCACGCCGCAGGCGACGTAATCCATGAAGATGAGAGGCCGGGCGCCTTCGACGAGGATGTCGTTGACGCAGTGGTTCACGAGATCGGCGCCCACCGTGTCGTGCCGCTCCGCCATGAAGGCGATCTTCAGCTTCGTCCCGACACCATCGGCGCTCGCCACGAGTTCCCGGCCAGGAGTCGCCCGGAACCGCCCTCCGAACGAGCCGAAGTCCGAGCTCACGGCATCCGTCCGGGTTCCCTGTACGAGCCGGGAGATCCGGGCCTTCGTCGCGCGGGCCGCCTCAAGGTTCACGCCGGCGTCCCGGTACGTCAATCCGTCGTTCATGTTTCCGTTAAGCCTCTGCTGGAACATCGAATCTCGTGAGCGTCCCGAAGCTTCGCACGCGGTCCTCCACTTCGGCCATGGTGAGAGTCACCATGCGGCGCGCGCCGAAAGCTTCGCATGCGAAGGAACCGAGCGCACAGCCGTAGACGACGGCGCGCCTCAACTCCGGTCCCGCGATCGAACCGCAGCGCGCAAGATACCCGAGCAGGCCACCCGCGAACGCATCGCCGGCCCCGGTCGGGTCGACCACATGATCGAGCGGATACCCGGGGGTGAGGAAGAACCCGTCGCGCGTGAGCAGCGCGGCTCCGTGTTCCCCCTTCTTGATCACGACGTGCCGCGGCCCCCGGCTCTGAATCCAGCGCGCGGCCCGGGCCAGATTGTGCTCGCCGGAAAGCTGTTTCGCCTCTTCGTCGTTCAGCGTGATGAGGTCGATCTTCGCGATGACCTCCGCGAGACGCTCCGGTGTCCCCTCGATCCAGTAGTTCATCGTGTCACACGCCGCGAGCAGGGGCGACTCGATCTGATCCAGCACCTCGAGCTGGAGGGCAGGGTCGATGGCGCCGAGAAAGGCCCAGGGCGCGCTTCGGAACGCGTCGGGGATCGTCGGATGGAAGTCCGCGAAGACGCCCAGCTCGGTGAACGTCGTGTCCCGCGTATTCATGTCCCGGTGATAGAAGCCGCCCCACCGGAAGCTGCGGCCGGGCCGCTGCTCGAGCCCCGAAAGATCCGCACCCCTGCCGAGGAGGAAGTCGAGCTCCTCGGTCGGATAGTCGTCGCCGATGACCCCCACGAGCTGGACCGGCGCGAACAGCGAGGCGGCGGCGCTGAAGTTGACCGCCGTCCCGCCGACGACTCCCTCCCGGTGTCCGGCCGGGGTCGAAATCTCATCGAGAGCGACGCTGCCCACGACGAGGATCGGCGCCGCCGGGGCCCGGTCATCCCCGGTGACGGGGGCACGGTACGTCACTTCGCGTCCCGGCTCATGGTCTCGGGAGCCGAGAGGCCGAGCGCGCGCAGCCCGTTGCGCAGCGTGAGCTGCACCGCACGGGCAAGCCGGATTCTCGCGGCCCGTTCCGGCACGTCCGCCAGGATTCTCTGCGCCGGGTCCAGGTTTCCCTGGTGATACCAGGCGTTCACGAGCCCCGCCGTCTCCTCCAGATAGGCGCAGACCAGGTGCGGAGCCCGCCCCGCCGCGGCGGATGCGACGACCTCTGGAAGCCTCAGGACGGACAGGGCGACCTCGCGCTCGGCCGGGGTGCCGAACGTGTCCGGGACGTCGAGAGAGGCCGGAACTTCATCGACGGCGATTCCGGCCCTGCGGAATACGCTGCACATGCGCGCATGCGCATACTGGACCTTGTAGACCGGATTCGCGTCCGACGTATCCAGCGCCAGGTCGAGATCGAAGTTGAGATGGACCTCCGCCCGGCGCATGAGGAAGAAATAGCGCGCCACGTCCGGGCCCGTTTCATCGACGAGTTCGCCCAGCGTCACGAAGCGTCCGGCGCGCTTGCTCATCCGGACTTCCGTGCCGTCGCGCAGAACCGTGACGAGCTGGATGATCAAGACCTCGAGCAAGTCCGGGTACGACAGCCCGCGCAGGGCCGCCAGCATGCGCTTCTCGTGGCCCTGGTGATCCGCGCCCCAGACGTCGATCGCGAGCTCGAAGCCGCGCCTCGCCTTGTCGAGGTGATAGGCGAGATCCGGCAGGAAGTAGGTGAAGGAGCCGTCGCTCTTGATGAGGACCCGGTCCTTCTCGTCGCCGAGGCTCGAAGTCCGAAGCCAGGTCGCCCCCTGCGAGCGGTAGATCAGGCCGCCGGTCTCCAGCGCGGCCAGGAGGCGGTCGATGGCTCCCGATTCGTAGAGCGAGCGTTCGGAGTAGTACAGGTCCATGTGGACGCCGAACCGCGACAGGTCCTCCGCCTGCTCCTCGCGGAGCAATCGTACCGCTTCGCGCCGGAAGTGCGCGCGCCGCTCGTCCGCCGCGAGCGAGGCGAGAACCTCCGCGCCAGCGGCGTCTCGAATCGCCACCGCCACGTCGCGGACGTACGCGCCGTGATATCCGCCTTCGGGAATGGCCGCGGGCCGGCCGGCCGTTTCCTCGTAGCGCGCCTCGACGGATTCACCGAGGAGTTCGATCTGCCGTCCGGCGTCGTTCACGTAGAACTCGCGCGTCACTTCGTGCCCGGCCCAGTCCAGCAGCGACGCGACCGCGTCGCCGAGCGCCGCGCCCCGACCATGGGCCACATGCAGCGGCCCCGTCGGATTGGCCGAGACGAACTCCACGTTGACGCGGAGCGCCGGCGAGGCCTGCGTCCGTCCCCAGTCGCGGCCGGCCTCGATGACCTCCGCCAGTCGCCGCCAGATGGCTGGGTCGGAGAGTCGGAAGTTCAGGAATCCCGGCCCTGCGACTTCGACCGCCGCGATCCCGGCGGCCGCGGAATCGATGAGTTCGCAGACGCGCGCCGCGAGCGCCCGGGGAGGCTGGCCCAGTCTCTTCGCGAGCACGAGCGCCGCGTTGGACGCCCAGTCTCCGTGCGTCGGATCCCGCGGCCGCTCCAGTCCCGGAGAGAAGCCCTCCGGAGCCCCGGCGGCGGCAAGGGCGGATTCGAGCGCCTCGGCGAGCCGGGTCGGCCCGGCATCACCCGTCAAGAGCCGGGGCCGCCTTCCGATGACCCGGATGGAGTGGGTTCGGACGCGGACGAAGCGGCGTCCCGGGAAGGGGACGAAGCATCGTCGGACGTCTCCGCGGCGGCGGACTTCCCGCCGTCGTCGGGAGCCTGCCGATAGTCGGTGGCGTAGAAGCCGGACCCCTTGAAGACGATGCCGCCCCCGGCCGAGATGAGCCGCTCCACCTGCTCCTCCCCGCACGACGGGCAGACGCGGATCGGGGGGTCCGACATGCGCTGGAACCGCTCGAAATCGTACCGGCAACCCCGGCATCTGTATTCGTACGTTGGCACTCGTGCCCCCGGATCCATCCGTGGAATGCCGACATGCCCGCGGAAAATGCCCCGCGGTCAGCCGGGACGGTATTCCCCCCACACGTCGCGCAACGCGTGGCTGATCTCGCCCAGAGTCACGCGGCGCCGGACGGCGTCGATCAGTACGGGCAGGAGGTTAGCATCTCCGGCCGCCGCTCGCCGGATCTCCGCCAGCGACGCCTCCACGTTCGCGCCGTCCCTCCCTGTCCTCAGCCGCGCGAGCCGCCCGCGTTGTTCGTCCGCCAGGCGGGCGAAGTCCGGCGCCTGCGGCATCTCGACCGGTTCGGCATCCGCGTGCACGTTCACGCCGACGACCTCGAGTTCACCGCTCTCGACCGCCTCCTGGTGCCGCCGGGCGGCGAGGTGGATCTCCTCGCGCATGTAGTCGATCGCCTGCACGGGGCCGCCTATTTCCTCAATGCGCGCGAGGTACTCCGCGGCGCGTGCCTCGAGGTCGTCCGTGAGCGACTCCACGAAGTGGGAGCCCCCCAGGGGATCGACGGTGTCCCCAACGCCCGTCTCGGCGGCCAGCACCTGCTGTGTGCGGAGCGCAAGGCGGGCGGCGTCCGCTCCCGGAAGCGACAACGCTTCGTCGTAGCTGTTCGTGTGCAGCGATTGCGTGCCCCCGAGGACGGCGGAGAGCGCCTGAACCGCGACGCGCACCACGTTGTTCAACGGCTGCTGGGCCGTCAGCGCGGCCCCGGAGGTCTGAGTGTGGAACTTCAGCCGGCAGCTCTCGTCCGCGGCCCCGAAACGGTCCCGCATGAGCCGGGCCCACATGCGGCGAGCCGCGCGGAACTTGGCCACCTCCTCGAAGAACAGCCGGTCGGCCGAAAAGAAGAAGCTGAGCCCGGGCGCGAAGTCGTCGATCTCCAGCCCCCGCTCGATGGCGCGGCGCACGTATTCGAGCCCGTTGGCGATCGTAAAGGCCAGCTCCTGGGCCGCCGTCGCGCCGGCCTCGCGGATGTGATACCCGCTGATGGAAATCGAGCGCCAGCGCGGCATCTCCCGGGCGCAGAAATCGAACACGTCCGTCACGAACCGAACGCTGGGCTCCACCGGGTAGATGTACGTCCCCCGCGCGATGAACTCCTTCAGTACGTCGTTCTGGACCGTGCCCCGGAGGACTGCCGGGTCGATCCCCCGCTCCTGGGCCACGCCCGCGTACATCGCGAGGAGCACGGGCGCGGTGGCGTTGATCGTCATGGCCGTCGAGACGCGCTCGAGCGGGATCTCCTCGAACAGGCTGTGCATGTCCTCGATCGAATCGATCGCCACTCCCACCCGTCCGACTTCCCCCCGCACCCTGGCGTCGTCGGAGTCGTACCCCATCTGGGTCGGAAGGTCGAAGGCGACGGAAAGGCCCGTCTGCCCGGACTCCAGCAGGTAGCGGAAACGCGCGTTCGTCGCCGCGGCCGTGCCGAAACCGGCGTACTGGCGCATCGTCCACAGCCGTCCCCGGTACATCGTGGGGTACACGCCGCGGGTGTAGGGGAACTCGCCGGGCAGCGCCGGATCCGGGTTCGCGGCGCCCGCGCGGTAGACCGGGTCGATTTCGATGCCGCTCATCGTGGAAAAGACCGGACGCCGCTCGCTCACGACGTCTCCGCTTCGAGCGTCACAAGCACCTGGTCGCGGTCCACGACGTCGCCGGCGCGAACCGCGACCCCGGCCACCGTTCCCGGTTCCCGGGCGCGCAATTCGTTCTCCATCTTCATGGCCTCGATCACGACCAGTCCATCGCCCGCGTCCACGCGCTGCCCGGCTTCCGCGAGGACGCGGGTGATCAGCCCCGGCATCGGGGCGCGCAGCTCCTCCGGTCCGCGCCCCGCCGCGGTCCGGTCGGCCAGCGCACGGAGGGTCCGGGTGCGCTCATCCTCCACCGTGACGTCGAACGTCCGGCCGCGCACGGTCACCCGCCACCCCCCCGGCGTCCGGCGCGCGAGCACGCGATGGTTCGCGCCGTCGAGGGTGAGCCGGACCTCGCCCTCCGCCAGCCACTCGAACCCGGCTTCCCGCTCCGCACCGTTCAGCCGCAGTCCGGAGGCCAGCCGCTCGACCTCGAAGCTCCCGCCGCCCACCTCGACGTGGTACTTCATGACGGTTTCACCACTCCCGACCCGCCCGCACCCAGGCCGACAGCCCGTTTCCTCTGTCACGGGGCCGCCGTGCACCGCCGGCAACGACCCGTGGCCGCTCCCGGTCGGCGAGGAGTACGGCGGCCGCCATCGCCACATCGCGCAGTCCGGGATCCGCCGTCTCTCCGAGGCCGGGGTGTTCCTCCACGTACCGGATGGAGAGATCGTTCATCCGGTAGTCGGGTTCGTCCATCACGGCGAGGTGCCACGGGACGGTCGTCTCGACGCCGCCGATGACGAGCCCTTCGAGCGCGGACCGCATGCGCCGGATCGCCGCCTCCCGATCCGAGGCGTGGACGACCAGCTTGCCGAGCAGCGAGTCGTAGTGCGGGCCGACTTCCGACCCGTTGCGGATCCCGCCGTCCCAGCGCACCCCGGGCCCCGTCGGGACTTCGAGGCGGTCGATTCGACCGACTGACGGCACGAATCCGGCGGCGGGGTCCTCCGCGTTGATCCGGCATTCGATCGCGTGCCCGCGCGCCGAAGGCGGCGCTCCGCCGCCGAGCAGGGAAAGCCCGCGGGCCACGCGCAGTTGCTGCCGGACGAGGTCCACGCCGGTGACGAGTTCCGTCACGGGGTGCTCGACCTGAATCCGCGTGTTCATCTCGAGGAAGAAGCACTCCCCTCCCTCGACCAGGAACTCGACCGTCCCCGCGCTCCGGTAGCCGACCGCCTCGGCCGCGCGCACGGCGACCTCCGCCATCCGCCGCCGGAGGGCGTCGTCGATCGCCGTGGACGGCGCCTCTTCGATCAGTTTCTGGTGTCGTCGCTGGATCGAACACTCCCGCTCACCGAAGTCCACCGTCCGCTCGTCGTCGGCGAGCACCTGGATCTCGATGTGCCGGGGGGCACGCAGGAAGCGCTCCGCGAACACGCGTCCGTCACCGAAGGCGGCCTGCGCTTCCCGGGTCGCCCGCCCGAACGCTCCCTCCATCTCCTCCGCGTCGGAGACCACGTGCATGCCCTTGCCGCCCCCTCCCGCCGCCGCCTTCAGGAGGACGGGGAATCCGATCCTGTCGGCCTCGCGGACGGCCTCCCGCGCCGAAGCGAGCGGATCGCTGCCCGGGATGACGGGGACTCCGGCCCGCACCATCCGCGCCCGGGCCCGCGTCTTGTCGCCCATGACTTCGATCGCCTCGGCGGGAGGTCCGACGTGGACGAGCCCGGCGGCCTCGACCGCGCGCGCGAAGCCGGCGTTCTCGGCCAGAAAGCCGTACCCCGGGTGGACCGCGCCCGCCCGCGTCTCCTGCGCGGCGGCGAGGAGCCGGTCGATCGACAGATAGCTCTCCGCGGCGGCGGCCCCGCCGATCCGGACCGCCTCGCCCGCAAGGAGCACGTGGGGGGCCCGGCGGTCCGCGTCGGAGTAGACCGCGACCGTCCCGAGGCCCTCCTCGTGGCAGGCGCGGATGACCCGAACCGCGATCTCGCCGCGGTTCGCGATCAGAACCTTGTCGAACATCCGGCCTCGGCGGGGATCACAGGGGGATGTTGCCGTGCTTCCTGGGCGGGTTGCGGTCGCGCTTCTCGGCCATGGCCTCGAGCCCCGACACGAGGCGCGCGCGCGTCTCGCGAGGGTCGATCACATCGTCGATGAACCCGCGCTCGGCGGCGAGGTAGGGGTTGGCGAACTTCGCCCGATACTCCGCCTCGAGTTCGGCCGTGCGCGTCACGGGATCCTCGGCCGCGGCGATCTCGCGCCGGAACAGGACCTCCACCGCGCCCTTCGCGCCCATCACCGCGATCTCCGCGCTGGGCCAGGCGAGGTTGAGGTCGCCCCGGATGTGCTTGGACGACATGACGTCGTACGCACCGCCGTATGCCTTGCGCGTGATGACGGTGAGCTTCGGCACGGTCGCCTCGCAGTAGGCGAAGAGGAGTTTCGCGCCGTTTCGGATGATGCCCTCGTGCTCTTCCCTCAGCCCCGGAAGAAAGCCGGGCACATCCTCGAAGGTCACCAGCGGCACGTTAAACGCATCGCAGAAGCGGACGAAACGCGCGGCCTTGATGCTCGCATCGCTGTCCAGGACGCCCGCGAGGACCGCGGGCTGGTTGCCGATGATGCCCACGGCGTTCCCGCCGAGCCGGGCGAAGCCTGTGATGATGTTGCGGGCGTAGTCCTCGTGGACTTCCATCAGGCTCTCGGTGTCGACGACCCGGCGGATGATGTCCAGCATGTCGTACGGGAGCTTCGGGTCGTCGGGCACGATCTCGAGAAGCGCCTCGTCGGCCCGGTCCGGCGGGTCCGTCGTCTCCCGCCACGGCGGCGATTCCTGGTTGTTCGAGGGCAGGTAGGACAGAAGGCGGCGCACGGCGCCGAGCGCCTCGACTTCGGTCGCCGAACGGAAGTGGGCCACGCCGGATCGGCTCGCGTGCACGGCTGCGCCGCCGAGCTCGTCGAACGTCACGTCCTCGTGCGTCACCGTCTTCACGACGCCGGGGCCCGTGATGAACATGTGGCTCACCCCGTCCACCATAAACACGAAATCCGTGATGGCGGGGCTGTAGACCGCCCCTCCGGAACACGGCCCGAGGATCGCGCTCAGTTGCGGGATCACCCCCGAGGCCAGCGTGTTTCGGAGGAAGATGTCCGCATAGCCGCCGAGAGAGGCGACCCCTTCCTGAATCCGCGCGCCGCCCGAGTCGTTGATGCCGATGAACGGGGCGCCGTTCCGCGTCGCAAGGTCCAGCACTTTCACGATCTTGCCGGCGTGCGCTTCCGACAGCGACCCCCCGAAGACCGTGAAGTCCTGGCTGAACACATAGACGATTCGTCCGTCGACGCGGCCGTAGCCCGTGATGACCCCGTCGCCGGGGATGCGCCGGTCGCCCAGCCCGAAGTCGGTGCAGCGGTGCTCGACGAAGCGGTCGAACTCCACGAAACTCCCCTCGTCGAGGAGGATCTCGAGGCGCTCCCGGGCCCCCAGCTTGCCGCGCTCGTGCTGCCGGGCGAGCCGGTCCGGATCCCCGCGTGCCGTGCGCTCGGACCGGGCCTCGAGTTCGGCCAGCTTCTCCCGCATGCTCACCGGGCGCTCACCCCTCCCACCCGGCGGCGCGCTTCCGTGCGCAGGGTGTCCACGCGCAGCGAGTCGCGCGGGGCAAAGGGTGACGGCGCCGCACGCACCTCGGCCAGCCAGGCGAGGAGTTCCTCCCTGTCCGCCGCCACGGGCGAACCGTCGACGAGCATGCGGACATCCGTGGCACGCCACACGACGGATCGCCCGGCTTCGGGGCGCAGGCGGCCCGTCACGCCCTCGACTTCCGGCCCCGACTCGAGGTAGGCCGCGAGCGCAGCCGGGATCGGCAGCCTCGCGCCGTCTAGGGCGGAGAGCACGAGGAGCGCCGCATCGTGCGCCAGAGCCGGCATAATATTGTCCCGCAACGTCTTTCGGTATCGTCTCTCATAGTCTGCGACAAATCGCCGCCACGGCGTGCCGGGGCTGACGCGATCCGTGGCAAGACCGATCACGCGATGGTCCGTCGCGAAGGGTTCGAGGCGCCGCAGCGCGGCCGGTTCGGCCCAGGCTTCGCTCCCCATCACGATCACGTTGTACAGCCCGTAGTAGAAGAGCTGAGGCGCGACGGCGAGAACACCGGAAGCGGACGCCGCCGGCGCGAAGACGACATCCGGCTCCGAGGCCGCGACAGCCTCGATGGGTACCTGAAACGTCGTGAGCCCGGGATCGTATCGTTCGTGCCCGACGAGCAGGCCGCCGTACTCCCGGATCGTTCGCGTGAACGCGTCTACGGCGCCGCCGAGTCCAACCCCGTCCGGCTCGAGAACGGCGACGCGCCGGAGCCGGAGTTCCTCCAGCGTCCAGCGCGCCAGCTCCTCCGCCACATCCGAGGCGCGCGTGCCCACATCGTAGAGCGTGTAGGTCGCCGGGGCGGGTCTCAGCACGTCGGTCGCCGTGGGGCTGATGATCGGCAGCCTCGGATTCCGGCGCGCCCGGGAAGCTGCGGCGAACGACTCGGAGCGGAGGGGACCTACGATCGCGATCACGCCACGTCCCTCGAGCGAGCGTACGAGGCCCGCCGTGTTCTCCGGGTCCGATTCGTCATCGAGGACGATGAGTTCGACATCGAAGCCGGCCGGGCGCTCGGCGAGGTACCGCTCGACCGCGAGTTCGATCCCCTCGCGCAGCACCTGGCCAACCTCCGAGAGGTCGCCGGTGAGCGGCAGGATCGCACCGATGCGCGCGGCGCCGTCGCCGAGATCCGTCTCCGTCCCCGCGATCAGCTCCGCCGTGACACGTTCGGGTTCGGCGGGTTGCCCTTCCAGGATGCGAGCGGCCAGACGCCTCGCCTCGTCACCCTCCCCCTCTATGGCGAGGAGGCGGCCGAGTTGTGCATGAACGATCGCAGCCGCGGTGGTCTCCGGCGGGAAAGCCTCCGTCAGCGGACGCAATTCCCGGATCGTGAGGGCGGAGGTTAACCGGCGGAGATCCTCCGCACCGACCGTCTCGAGGCCTCGCGGTGTGGAGAGGATCGCGGCGACCGCCTCGGACTCGCGACTCGTGTCCGAGAGGATCCGAACGAGTCGCTCCAGGGTGGCCGTTTCCAGGGAGGCGGCAGGCGCCCGCGCGAGAAGCATGCCATAGCGATCCGCCGCGGCGCCCGGCAGCCTCTGCGCCTCCAGCGCCCGGCCCGCCACGGAGAGGGCGCGGTCCGCGAGCGCGCGGAAGGGTTCGATCCCACGCCAGGCGGCGTCGAGGGAATCCCCGCGCGCCGCGGCTGCCGCGTATCGCCCCTGCTCGTAGTCGGCCTCGGCGAGGCGGAGCTGGGCGGCCGCTCCTTCCGGGTCGACCGCGCTCGCCGCGGCGGTCTCGATGGGTGGGTTGCCGGCGATGAGTGCACAGCCCGCGGCCACGACCAGCGCGGCGCTGCAGCCGAGGGCTACGCGCCTCCGCGCTGCTCTTTGCCGCTCGTGGAAGGGGCTACTCCCCTGCCTCACCACCGGAATCGGACTGCTCCCCCTCGTCCGTGTCATCCGCCGCGGAACCGGACTTCGACGCCGCCATGTTCTCGTACTCTACCTCGTCGGCGTCGTACGGGACATCCGGCGCGTCCACGACGGCGAGAACGATGCGACGGTTGATCGGATCCGTTTCGAGTACGCGCAGCTCCAACCGATGCCCCTCGTCGAAGTGCTCAGCGGGCTCGGCGGTCGGCGCCTCCACGCCGAGCTGCGAGATCGGGACGAACCCTTCGAGATCGCTCCCGAGGTCCACGACGACGCCCTTCTCGAGCAACCGCGTGATCGAGCCCGCCACTTCCCGTCCCGGCTGGTACGCCTGCGCGAGCTGATACCACGGGTCTTCCTGCACTTGCTTCAAGCCGAGGGAGATCCGCTTCTGGTCGGGATCGATCGAGAGCACGACGACATCGACCTCCTCCCCCTTGCGGAGCACCTCCGCCGGATGCTGCACCCGCCGAGTCCAGCTCATGTCGGAGATATGGACGAGGCCGTCGATTCCGGCCTCGACCTCCACGAAGGCGCCGAAGGAGGTGAGGTTGCGGACGAGTCCGCGGATCTTCGTCCCCGGCGGGTACTGCGCCGGAAGCGCCAGCCACGGGTCCTCCTCCACCTGCTTCATTCCGAGCGAGATCTTCTGCGCGTCCTCATCGACGCGCAGCACGACGCATTCGACCTTGTCGTTGATGCCGACCAGTTGAGAGGGATGTCGGACGTTGCGGGTCCACGACATTTCGGAGATGTGGACGAGGCCCTCGATGCCGCGCTCGAGTTCGATGAAGGCACCGTAGTTCGTGATCGAGACGACCCGGCCCAGCACACGTATCCCGACAGGGTATTTCTCGGCCACGTTCTTCCAGGGGTACTCCTGAAGTTGCTTGAGGCCGAGCGAGATTCTCTCCCGGTCCCAGTCGATGTCGAGGATCTTGATCTCGAGCGACTGGCCGATCTCGCACACTTCCGAGGGATGGCCGATACGACCCCAGGACATGTCGGTGATGTGGAGGAGGCCGTCCATGCCGCCGAGGTCGATGAAGGCGCCGAAGTCCGTGATGTTCTTGACGATCCCGGGGCGCACGTCGCCCACCGACAGCTCCTTCTTGAGCTCCTCGCGCTTCCCCGCCCGCTCTTCCTCGAGAAGGACGCGACGGCTCACCACGATGTTCCGCCGGCGCTTGTTGAGCTTGAGGATCTTGAAGTCGTACTCGTCGCCCAGAAGGTCGTCGACGTTGGGCACGCGGCGAAGCGCGATCTGGGACCCGGGAAGGAAAGCGTCGACCCCCATCAGGTCGACCGTCACGCCACCCTTGATCTTCCGCTTGATACGCCCCTGCACGGGACGGTCGTTGTCGAAGGCGTCCTTGATCTTCTCCCAGACTCGGAGGAAATCCGCCTTCTTCTTCGACAGGACGACGACGCCTTCCTCATCCTCGAGGCTCTCGAGGAGGACATCGACGGAGTCGCCCAGCTGAACTTCGTCCGGGTCCGAGAACTCTTCGAGCGGGACTGCGCCTTCAGACTTGAAGCCGACGTCGAGGATGATGTCCGTCTCGGTCTTCCCGATGACCTGCGCGGAGACGATCTCGCCCTCCGTGATGCGACTGAGCGTGTCCTCGTAGAGCGCGTAGAGTTCGGCGTACTCCGCCTGGTCGTGCTGCGAGTCGTCCCGGGGGTCGGCATCGAGATCCAGATCGATGGCACTCGGCTCGAAGGCGGCCGGTATCGCGGCGGCGACTTCCGTATCTGCCGGAGCGGGGTCGGCGACTTCCGTCAACGCATCCGTCGTCTCGGGGATGTCGGTCTCGGGGACTTCGGTCTGAGGGTTCGTGTCGTCGGGCATAGGGAATCAAGCTCCCGCGCGGGGCCAACCGTGCCTCCCGCCGGGCCTCGTGGCAAAAAAGAATCGACCTCAACCGAGCTTCACCATCTCCGCCCAGCCGCCGGCCGATCCCCTGGTGTCGGGTTTCCACAGGATCCGGCGCGAAGCGCCACTCTTTCCGCCACCGGTCCTCGAACAGTAGGCCAACTTAGATTCAGGCCGCGAAAGCGTCAACGGAAAGCGGAAGCCGCAAGCTCCAGGATCGCATCCACGACCTGGTCCGGAGGCATGGAGGTCGTATCGATCTCGATGGCGTCGGGAGCTCGCCGCAGCGGGGACAGCGGACGCGAACGATCCAGTCGGTCGCGCGCCTCGAGACGCCGCGTCTCGCGCTCGACGTCGTCCTCCGTGAAAGGCGCGCCGCGCTGGCGCAGTCGACGCCGCGCCCTCTCGCCGGCTTCCGCCACGAGGAAGATCTTCAGATGCGCGCCGGGGAAGACCGCCGTACCGATGTCACGTCCATCGCAGACGATCTCGTGCCGGCGGCCCGCCCGGCGCAGCCGCTCCAGGACGACCTCCCGAACCGCCGGAAGCGTGGAAACGGCAGACACCCGCGCGGTCACCTCGGGCGATTCGAGCTCCGAGCCCGGCCGCCTGCCCTCCACGGATACGTCGAATCCCTCGCGCGCGGGGGCGAGATCGATGTCCAGCCCGGGTACGGCGGCCTCGATTGCCGGGCCGTCCTCCGCGATGCCCCGGTCGAGGGCCCAGCGGGTGATCGCCCGGTAGAGCAGCCCGGAGTTCACATGCACGAAGCCGAGTCGCCGGGCCACGCTCCGTGCGGTGCTGCTCTTGCCGGAGGCGGCGGGCCCGTCCACCGCGATCACCCGCCCCGCCGGAGCGGAACGCGCCCCGCGGGCCCTGCGCCGGAACGGCTCGATCGCCTCCCAGAAGTCCGGATACGAGACGTCCGCGCACGCGCGGTCATCGATCCGCAGATCGGCATCTCCCGCCGCGTCGAGGACCCCGAACGCCATCGCGATCCGGTGGTCGCCCCGCGTCTCGACGTCGCCGCGCAGCCGCCCGGCACGGCCCTCGATCGTGAGCCCGTCGGGCCTTTCCTCCACGGCGACCCCGAGCTTCCCGAGCGTCCGGGCCAGAACGGCAAGGCGATCGCTCTCCTTCACACGCAGCTCCGCGGCGTCGCGGATCTCGGAACGCCCCCGCGCCCGGGCGGCGAGGACGGCGAGGAGCGGAATCTCGTCGATCACGCGCGGAATCAGGTCGCCGCCGATCGAGAACGCCCGCAGACCGTCCGGGGGATGGACGGTCCACGTCTCCACTCGTTCCCCGGCCTGGGCAGGCGCGGGGTCCCGGTCGACCGCGGCCCCCATCTCCTCGAGTACGGAAAGAAAACCGATGCGACCGGGGTTGGCCGCCACGGCCTCCACCCTCACCGGGCGACCGGCGAGGAGCGACGCCCCGATCAGGAAGGCGGCCGAGGAAGGGTCGCCGGGCACGGTCATGCGGAGACCCGCGAGCTCACCGTCCCAGCCGGAGGGGTCGAAGCTCACGTCTCCCGCTCCCATCCGCCCGGGATGGAATGCGAGCGGCACGCCCATCCCGGCCAGCATGCGTTCGGTGTGGTCGCGCGAGAGGGCGGGCTCGCTGACCTCGACGCGTACACGGGCCAGCACGCCGGCCAGCAGCACGGCCGACTTGACCTGGGCGCTGGCGACCCGGCCGCGGTGGCGCAGCGCCCGCAGCGTCCCGGTGGCGCGCCCGCGGAGCCGCACGGGAAGCCGCTCCGGCTCTCCCTCGTACTCGATCCGCGCCCCCATGGCCTGCAGCGGATAGATGACGCGGCGCATGGGGCGGCCGCGAAGCGATGGATCGCCATCCAGGATCGCCGCGATGCCGGAACCCGCCAGGATCCCGGCGAGCAGGCGTGCCGTCGTCCCGCTGTTCCCGCAGTCGAGCCGCGGAGCCGAGCCGGGGTCGAGGCCGCCGCCTGCGCAACGGATCGTGAGGCCGCGTCCTTCCTCCGTGCACTCCACCGCGGCGCCAAGCCGCTGCATCGCCCGCACGCTCGCCCGCACGTCGGCGCCGTCCGAGAGGCCGCGCACTACGGAAGCCGACGAGGCGAGGGGCGCGATGAGCGCGGCGCGGTGGGAGATCGACTTGTCCCCGGGTACGCGCACGCGGATCAAGGGTCCGGATCCCCCGCGTCCGCGTCATCGAAGGAGACCTCGGTGGACCAGCCATCGCGCGCGAGTTCCGCCCCGGGGAAGACGGCGCGCGCCTCTTCGAGCAGTTGCGCCGGCCGCTCGGCGTAGCGGGCGCTGACGTGCGTCAGCACGAGTCGCCGCGCGCCCGCCTCGCGCGCGACCCGGGCTGCGTCCGCGGCGGTGGAGTGGCCGGTGTCCCGTGCCCGACCCTGCTCCTCCTCGGTGAAGGTTGCCTCATGCACGAGGAGGTCGGCGTCGCGCGAGATCCGGACCGTTTCGGGAGAGGGGCGCGTATCCCCCGTGTACACGACCTTCCTGCCCGGACGCGGAGGACCCACGAGTTCCGCGGGACGCACGCGCCGGCCGTCCGCGAGCTCCACGCTCTCGCCGCGGTGGAGCTGGCCGAAGAGCGGCCCTTCCGGGACGCCCATCTCGCGGGCGGCCGCCACATCGAATCTCCCCGGGCGATCATCCTCGATGAGGGCGTATCCGAGCGAGCGCCGCGTGTGCTCGGTTGCGAAGGCTTCCACTCGAAAGCCATCGCCCTCGACCGCCTCCCCCGCGCGGAGTTCGTGGACCGTCGCCTCGAACGCCAGGCGGTCCCCTCCCAGATCCCGGAGCGCGCGGAGCGTCTCGCCCGCCCTGTACGGGGCCCAGATGCGGAGCGGTTCGACGCGCCCTTGGAGGCTCATCGTGCGGAGCAGGCCCGGCAGCCCGAGGTAATGATCGGAGTGGAGGTGCGTGATGAGGATGTCTCCGAGGGAAAAGCCCACGCCGTAGCGCATCATCTGCCGCTGCGTCCCCTCGCCGCAGTCGAGGAGAAACAACCGCCCCTCGCGCTTCAGTGCGAGCGACGAAACGTTCCGCGACACCGTCGGCCGCGAGGAAGCCGTTCCGAGAAACGTCAGTCGGAGGATGGCGCGACTCCTTCGGGCGCGCCGAGGCGCGCGATCAGTTCCGCGTCCGAAATCCCGGCGAGTGTGGCGCCGTTCAACTCCACCGCCGGACGATGAGCGCTGATGCAGCGCAGACGGAGGCCCACGGTACCCGCCGCGCTCCCTCCCTCCGCCCAGACCGGCCCCCTCCCCTGGGCAAGCCAGATCGCTCCGCTGCCGTCGACGACCCGGCGTTCCGTCGACGTGAGCGGTCGTCCGGCCTCCCACAACGCGCGGAAGGCCTCGTCATCGAGGTCCGGCAGGGCCAGCCCGGCGGGAAGCGCCGCGCGCCGGTCCGCCACCTCCGGGTCGTCGCAGACGAAGTAGCCGAGACCGAGGCCGGACGGCGCCCGGCCCGCGTCGTACAGCATCCACGCCGCGCCCTCGATCCGGCCCGACCGCCGCGGCCGGGCGCCGCCGGTCATGCCGCCCCCCCGCCGTACACGCCGTGCGTCACCGTTTCTCCGCGGGGAGCGGCGGTCTCACGACTCGCCAGCGCCTCCCCGGCGGCCCGCTCGATCTCCGCCTCCACCTCCCGCTCCACCGATGCGAGCTTGCGGAGGTTCCGCTCACGCAGGTTGCCGGCGCCGGCGACTCCGAGGTCGATCCCCGCCAGGTACTCCTCATAGAGTCCGACCGGATCACGCCGCCCCCAGTATTGGAACAACTCGCGCGAAAAGGTGGCCCGGGCCTCGCGCACGTCGTGCGTCGCGTGCCCTCCCATGCGGAAGGTGCGCGCCTCGATGAGTTGCGGCCCCTCCCCCCGCCGGCAGCGCTCGGCCGCCACCCGCGTGGCCGCGTAGACCTCGAGCACGTGGTTCCCGTCCACCGATGCGGAGGGAATCCCGTACGCCGCGCCCCAGTCCGAGAAGTCGGGCGGCACGTGGTGCTGGTCCAGCCGTGTCCCCAGCGCCACCTGGTTGTTCTGGATGATGAAGATGATCGGCAATCTGAGCGATGCCGCGAAGGCGAACGCCTCGTGCGCCTCGCCGTGCTTCGTCGCACCGTCCCCGACCCAGGTCAGCGCCACCCGTGGTTCTCCGCGGATGCGGAAAGCGAGGGCGAACCCGTTCATGACGGTCGACAGCGTCGCGACCATGCTGATGGGCGGACACACACCGTAGCGCAGGTCTCCCAGGTGCAGGTCCCGCCCCTCCGCGGGGGCGTCCGCCGTCCCGAGGTACGTGCGGAACACTTCCGCCATCGGCATGCCCATCTCGTGGGTCGCTCCCTGGTTGCGGATCATGGGCCCCACGATGTCGCCGTCGGAACCGCGACGGTCGAGGGCGTTCACGGCCCCCACGGTCACGGCTTCCTCGCCGGTCCCGAGCCACGCCTTCGAGATCACGCCCTGTTTCACCCACCTCGTGAGGGCGATGTCGCTGAGGCGGAAGCGAAGGAGTCCCCGGTACAGCGCGATGTGCGCGTCGGGAGGCAGCGCGGCGATCTCCCGCGCGCGGGCGTCGTCCGCCCGGATGCGCGACCGGTACTCCTCCAGGAGATCGGGATCGGGCTGCCAGGAGACGTACTCAGGGGGGTCGTAGGCCGAGTATCGACGCATCGTCCAGGTCCTCGTGGTCCGGCAGGCCGGAAAGCGGCCCGTCGCGCGCACATCCTAACAGTCCGTGGCAAAACCCCGCTACGTTCGAGCGGCGCTGCACCTCGCCTGAACCGCTGCACTCTTCGTCGCTCCTCGATCACGTAGCGCTGCTATGCTCCCTCGTCGCTCCTCTCCCCAGAGGGGCCCCCGCCGAGTGCTTCACCGCTCTCGGCGCTGACGCGGGGTTTTGCCACGGACTGCTGAGCCTTCGCCCCGGGGTGCGCGAACCGATAAGCTACCTGCCCATCGTCGACCCGCGGCGTGGCCGGATCGGCGGGAAGACGGGTGAGACACGGTGCGGCCGGCGGGCCGCGCCACGCGACCGAGGCGCCACGATGAACGCAGGCAAATGAAGCCCTGCCGCCGCTGCAAGTGCAACGTGCCGGACGCGACGCGAATCTGTCCGCACTGCCGGACCATGCAGCGGCGCGGCGACCGCACACCGCAGATGGTGATCGGCTTCGTTACGGTCGCAGCCGCCGCGTTGGCCGCGCTCGGCTCCTGTCCGAGCCTCGCCGGTCAGCCGCCGGGCGTGTCGCAGCAGACGGAGCCGCCGACGATCGCACGCCTGCGCTACGACGGCGGGGGCGACTGGTACGCGAATCCCTCGAGCCTCGACAACCTTCTCGAGCAGATCCGCCTCCGGACCGGGATTCCGGTCGCCGACCGGCCCGCGGAGGTGGGCGCCGCGGATCCCGACCTCGCCGACCACCCGTACCTGTACGCGACGGGACACGGCAACATGTCCTTCACCGCGCTCGAGATCGAACGCCTGCGCGCCTACCTGTACGGGGGCGGCTTCCTGCACGTGGACGACAACTACGGCCTGGACGAGTCCTTTCGACGGGAGATCGCCCGCCTCTTCCCGGACATACCCCTCGCGGAAGTGCCGCTCGAGCACAGCATCTACCGGATCTTCTACGAGATGCAGGACGGCCTCCCCAAGATTCACGAACACGACGGGAATCCCGCACAGGGGTTCGGCATCTTCCTCGATGGCCGCCTCGCGGTCTACTACAGCTTCGAATCCGACCTGGGGGACGGCTGGGAGGACGAGGGCGTGCACGGGGACACGCCCGAGGTGCGGGAGTCCGCACTCCAGATGGGCGTGAACCTCTTCCTCTACGCCCTCTCCGCCACCCCGGCCCGCTGACGGACCGACACGGGCCGACGGTCCGCCGTCAGGCGCCGAGGTCCGCTGTCAGGCGCCGAACTTGCCGAAGATCGCCATCAGTCCGACCACGACGGCGGTGGCGATGAATACTCCCCAGGCGAAGATGGCGGTGAGGACCGGGCCATCGGACTTCAGGTGCATGAAGAACATCGCGACGAGCGCGAACTTCGCCGCCATCATCACGAGCAGGATCGGGATGAGCACCGGCGCGAGCGCCTCGATGTAGAACACCATCACCTCGAGCGCCGTCAGCGCGGCGAGGATCACCGCGATCGCGACGTAGATGCGCGTGCTCGGGTGCGATTCGGCGGAATGATGGCTCACGTGTGCCTCACACCAGCAGGTAGATGAGGGTGAAGAGGATAATCCACACGACGTCGACGAAGTGCCAGTAGAGTCCGGCGATCTCCACCGTCTCCGCATGGCGGGCGTCGAGCTTCCCCTGCGCCGTCCTCACGAGGAGCGTGCTCAGCCAGATCACGCCGCCGGCGACGTGGGCGCCGTGCGTTCCCGTGAGGACGAAGAAGGTCGACGAGAACAGGTTCCTCGACAGCGGCAGCCCCTCGTGAACGAAGTGGCTGAACTCGTAGTACTGGCCGCCGAGGAAGATGAGGCCGAACAGCGCCGTCAGGCCGAGCCACAGCTTCGTCGCCCGCAGATCGTTCCTCTGCACCGCCGCGAGCGCGAGCACCATCATGAGGCTGCTCATCAGGAGCACGAAGGTCGTGACGGTGATGAAGGGGATGTTCAGGAGGTCGTGCGGATAGGGCGGCACGAGGTTCCGGCCGCGATAGATCATGTACGTGGCGATCAGGGTGCCGAACAGCATGCACTCCGACCCGATGAAGCTCCACATCGCGAGCTTGCGGTTCGGGATGCCCGTCGAGGTCGGCCCCTCCATCAGTGCGCCCCCTCCCCGAACGGCGGCTCGAAAGCCCACGCGAAGAGCCCCACCGCCGTCACGAGCAGACCGAAGAGCGTCAGCCCCAGCGACCCGAGCCCGCCGATCGTCATGAGGAGCATCCCGACGGCGAGCACGAGCGGCCAGTACGACGGATTCGGCATGACCACGGGCGCCGGCGGCTCGTCCGGCTGCCGCCGCGGCACGGCGCCCCCGGGTTCATCCCCTTCCCGGCGCGATTCCGGCTCGATGTAGGGATGCCAGAGCGGGTCCCGCCGATCAACGGCCGGGATCTCCGCGAAGTTGTAGTGCGGCGGCGGCGAAACCATCGTCCACTCGAGCGTCGACGCGTCCCACGGGTTGTGTCCCGCGGCCTCTCCGCGCCGCCACGTACGCCACAGGTTCCAGACCAGCGGCACGAAGGAGAGCGTGAAGATGAAGGCCCCGATGGTCGAGATCAGGTTGAACACATCCAGGCCCAGCCCCTCCGCGTACGTGTAGGTGCGCCGCGGCATCCCCAGGAGCCCCGAGAAGTGCATCGGGAAGAAGGTCACGTTCAGCGCGAGGAAGCTGAGCCAGAAGTGGGCCTGCCCCAGTCCCTCGTGCAGCAACCGCCCCGTCGCCTTCGGGAACCAGTAGTAGAAGCCGCAGAAGAGGCCGAAGACCGTCCCACCGATGAGCACGTAGTGGAAGTGCGCCACCACGAAGTACGTGTCCGTCTGCTGCAGGTCCGCCGGCGGCGAACTGTGCATGACGCCGCTCAGGCCGCCGATCGTGAACGTCGCCACGAGCCCGGCCGCAAACAGCATCGCCGTTCGGAAGCGTAAGCGACCCCCCCACATCGTCGCGATCCAGTTGAAGATCTTGATCCCGGTGGGGATCGCGATGAGCATCGTCGCCCCGCCGAAGACCGCGTTCACCACCGGCCCGAGTCCGACCGAGAACATGTGGTGGACCCAGACGCCGAACCCGAGGAAGGCGATGAGGACGCCCGAGAAGACGACGACGGGATACCCGAACAGGATCTTCCGCGAGAACGTCGGGATCACGTCGGACACGATGCCGAACGCCGGCAGGATGAGGATGTAGACCTCGGGGTGGCCGAAGACCCAGAACAGGTGCTGCCAGAGGACGGGGTCCGCGCCCGCCGCCGCGTCGAAGAAGTGGGTTCCGAAACGGCGGTCGAAGAGCATGAAGATCAGGCCGACCGTGAAGGGGGGGAAGGCGAGCAGGATGAGCGCGGAGACGATGAGCGCCATCCAGGTGAAGAGCGGCATCCGCATGAACGTCATCCCCGGCGCCCTCATGTTGAGGATCGTGACGAGGAAGTTCAGCCCGCCCGCGATCGACCCCACCCCGGAAATCAGGAGCGCGAGCACGTAGAAGTCGATGCCCGGTCCCGGCGAATACTCCGGGTTCGTCAGCGGCATGTACGCGAACCACCCCCCGTCGGGCATCACCCGGAGGGGGACGCTCGCGTACAGGAAGAGGCCGCCGAAGAGGAAGACCCAGAAGGAGAACGCGTTCAGGCGCGGGAAGGCCACGTCGCGGGCCCCGATCTGCAGGGGTACGACGAAGTTGAAGAAGGCGACGACGAGCGGCATGCCGGCGAAGAACACCATCGTCGTGCCGTGCATCGTGAACAGCTGGTTGTACAGGTCCGGGTCGAGGAAGCTGCGCTCGGGGGCGGCGAGCTGGAGCCGGATGAGCTGTCCCTCGACGCCCGCGATGAGGAGGAAGACGAACCCGACCACGAAGTACATGATCGCGATCCGCTTGTGGTCGACGGTCGTCAGCCAGCTCCAGATTCCCGTAGAAAGCGCGTCGGTCATGGCCATGGCGCTAACGGAGCGACCCGAGGTAGGCGACGAGCTGCCGAAGCTGCGCGTCGCTCAGCTCCACTTCGGGCATCAGGTTCCCGGGCTTCACGTGCTGGGTGGAGTCCAGCCAGCGCGCCAGGTTCGCGGGCGTGTTCTCGAGCACCCCCGAGGCGATCGTGAGCCGGCTCCCGAAGTGCGTGAGGTCCGGGCCGAACTGCCCCGTCGCCGGCGTCCCTCTCACCGCGTGGCAGCTCACGCACGCGTTCGCCATGAACACGCCCTGCCCCGCCCGCGCCTCCGCGGCCGCGGGTGTCGAAGCCGGCGCCGCGTTCGCCCGGGCCCAGCGCTCGAAGTCCCCGGGCTCGTCCACGATCACGCGCATTCCCATGAGCGCGTGCGCCGTGCCGCAGAACTCCGCGCACTGTCCGTGGTACACGCCGACCGAGTCCGGCCGGAACCAGAGCTGGTTCTCGATCCCCGGCACGAGGTCGCGTTTGCCGGCCAGGCGCGGAATCCAGAACGAATGCATGACATCCGCGGAACGGAGCCTCAGGTCGACGGTGCGGCCCAGCGGGACGTGCGCCTCGTTCGCCGTCACGATCCCGAGTTCCGGATAGCGGAATTCCCACCACCACTGCTTGCCGATGACCTCGATGACGAGCGCCTCCGGATCCGGCGTCGACCGGTCAATGATGAAGATGGCGCGCATGGTCGGAATCGCGATCGCCACGAGGATGAGCGCCGGCGCCAGCGTCCAACCCACTTCGAGGAGGAGGTGACCGTGGACCTGCTTCGGTCGCGTGTCGCCCGGCCGCTCCCTGAAGCGGACGAACACGTAGATGAGGATGCCCTCCACCACGACGAACACGCCGACCGCCCACCAGAAGATCTGGTCGAAGAGCCGGTCGAGGAGCGTGGCGGAGTCTGAACTGGGGTGCAGTGCGGATTGCGGATATTCACCGCCGCAACCCTGGCTGATCAGGACCCCCAGGAAAAGCACGAGCGCTGCGATCGCGCGTCGTCTCAAGGGCTTATCTATATGTGTTTCGGGGAAAATCTCGATTCGGTTCGGGCCCCGCTACCGCGGGGCCTGCGAGACTTTAGCCGGGGACGGCGGGCGGGTCAAGGAAGCCGCGCCCGCCGGAGCCTCAGCGGGCGTGCGGCACGTCTCCGACCGGCGTCACGCGACCGTCGTAGAGCTCTCCTACCCACTCGCCGTAGCCGTTGAACGGGAGCGTCGGAACCCGTTGCCCCGTGCCGACGATCTCCTCCTGCGCCTGGGACCAGCGGGGATGAGGCACGTCCGGGTCCACGTTCGAATAGAAGCCGTACTCGGACGGCTGGAGGTCGTTCCAGAAGGTCGTCGGCATCTCGTCGGTGATGTCGATGCGGACGATGCTCTTGGGGCTCTTGTATCCGTACTTCCAGGGCACATGGATGCGGACCGGAGCGCCGTTCTGCTTCTGCAGTGGATGGCCGTACATGCCCGTCACGACGAAAGCGAGTTCGTTCATCGCCTCGTCCATGCGAAGCCCTTCGTAGTAGGGCCACTTGTACCAGCTCTGCGTCTTCTGGCCGAAGGCCTGCTCCGGCCGGTTGAATGTCACGAAGCCGACGTAGCGGGCATCGTTCTGCGGCTGCACCCGCTCCAGCAGCCGGGCGAGCGGGAAGCCGATCCAGGGCACGACGACGGACCAGCGCTCCACGCAGCGGTGCCGGTAGATCCGTTCCTCGAGCGGGAAGGCGCGTTCCAGCTCCACGAGGTCGTAGACGCCCGGGTTCTCGACGAGGCCCGTGACTTCCAGCGCCCACGGACGGGCTTCGAACGGGCCCACGTTGCGCCACACGCCGTCCTTGTCCGTGCCGAACTCGTAGAAGTTGTTGTACGTGGCCACGATCTCCTCGGGCGAAACCTCCTTGTGGCGGTCGCCGGGCGTGAAGCGCGGATCGTTCACGGCCGCGGGATAGAGATCCGCGGTCGGGGTGTCCGGGATGTTGTCGAGGGGGCCGCGCTGCTGAGCTTCCGCCGCCCCTCCCGGCCGGCATGCCAGCGAGGCCGCGGCAAGGACCGCCCCCCCGCCCATGCGGGCCACGAACTGCCGCCGGTCGAGGTACACCGACTCCGGTGTCGCTTCGCTCTCCTTGAGCCGCCAGCCGGGCGGAATATGAATGTTCGCCATGGGGAGTCTCCCTTGCCGTTCGGCCTCCAGCCCTCGCCGGTCGCCGGCCGCTTCGCCTGCGGCGTTGCGTACTCTCAATATAACCGTTCCGGCGCCTGGTGTTTCGCAACCCTTCTCCCGACGCGGGTGCTGGCCCGCACGGCGGACCCTAGTGCCGGAAGAGCCGCCGTCCGGTGAAAACCATCGCCATGCCGTGCTCGTTCGCGGCCTCGATGACCTCCGCATCGCGCTTCGACCCGCCCGGCTGCGCGATCGCCGTCACTCCCGCGCCCGCCGCCGCATCGATGCCGTCGCGGAAGGGGAAGAACGCGTCCGACCCGAGGACGGCGCCCGCCACGTCGAACCCCTGCGCCCGGGCCTTGCGGATCGAGATCTCCACCGAGTCGACGCGGCTCATCTGGCCCGCGCCGATCCCGATCGACGCTCCATCGCGCACCAGCAGGATCGCGTTCGACTTCACGCTCTGCACCGCGGACCAGGCGAACGCGAGATCGTCCCATTCCGCGTCGCTCGGGGCCCGCGCCGTGGGGACGTGCGCCTCCCGATCCACCTCGCGTGCCGGGCGCGGGGCCGCCTGCATCAGAACCCCGCCGCGGACGCCGCGCACCTCGACCCCTTCCCGCAGATGGCCGCCCGCGTCCAGCGCCGAGCCCGCCCCGGGCTTCAGAATCCGGATGTTCTTCTTCGCCCGCAGGAGGCGGAGCGCCTCCTCCGAGTATTCCGGCGCCACGACGCACTCCACGAAGTTCCGCGAGAGGGCTTCCGCGACAACCTCCGTGAGTGGATCCGTGAAGGCGATGACCGAGCCGAACGCCGAAACGGGATCGCAGGCGAGCGCCTTCTCGTAGGCCTCCAGCGGGGACGCGCCGACGGCGAGGCCGCACGGCGTCGAGTGCTTGAGGATCGCGCAGGCGGCGCGCTCTCCGGACACGAAGGGCGCGATCGCCGTGAGGGCCCCGTCCACATCGAGAATGTTGTTGAACGAGAGTTCCCGCCCGTGGAGTTGCGCGAGCGCGGGAATCCCGCGCAGCGGACCGGATCCGTCGCGGAAGAAGGCGGCCTTCTGGTCCGGGTTCTCCCCGTACCGTAGCGGTTGCACGCGGTCGAGCGGGAGGACGGTCTCCCCCGCCGGGAGGTCCGGCGAACCCTCCGCGCCGTCAAGCTGGGTCAGGTAGCGCGTGATCGCCGCGTCGTAGGCCGCGGTGTGCCCGAACACCTTCACCGCCAGCTCACGCCGCAGCTCCGCCGTCTGCGGCGCGTCCCCGGCATCGATGGCCTCGAGCACGCGCCCGTAGTCGGCCGGGTCGCAGACCGACCAGACGGATGGATGGTTCTTTGCCGACGCCCGGAGCATCGTCGGGCCGCCGATGTCGATCTGCTCCAGCGCTTCCCCGAGCTTCACGTCCCCGTCGGCCACGGTCTCGCGGAAGGGGTACAGGTTCACGGCCACGAGGTCGATCGGAACCATGCCGTGCGCGGCGAGTTGATCCAGATCGTCCGGTACCTCGCGCCGGGCGAGGATCCCGCCGTGCACCCTCGGGTGGAGCGTCTTCACGCGACCGCCGAGCATCTCCGGATGGCCGGTGAGGTCGCTCACGCCGCGGACCTCGAGCCCCGCCGCGCGCAGCGCCCGCATCGTCCCGCCCGTGGATGCGATCTCCCAGCCCCGAGCGATCAATCCCGCACAGAATTCCTCGATTCCCGACTTGTCCGAAACGCTCACGAGCGCAGTCGGCATTCCCACTCATCCTTCCCGGTTGGTGAACGTCTCCGTCTCGAACCATTCGCGAACCCAGTGGACCCGGCGGTCCGCCTCCAGCCGGACCGCCCCCGAAGCCAGCGCTTCGACCGCCGCGGGCAGGATCCGGTGCTCGACCTTAAGCACGCGGGCGGCGACGGATTCCGGAGTATCGCCCGCGAGCACGGGTACGGGCCACTGGCACAGGACCGGCCCCCGGTCGTACGCCTCGTCAACGAAGTGGACGGTCGCTCCGGTGATCCGGACGCCGGCCTCGATGACCGCCCGGTGCACGCGGGCGCCGTACATCCCCTGGCCTCCGAACGAAGGCAGAAGCGCGGGATGGATGTTCAGGATCCGTCCCCACCAGGCCCGCACGAGGGACTCGGGCACCAGTTTCATGTAACCGGCCAGGACCACGATGTCGCTTCGCCATTCGTCCAGCGTGCGGCGTAGGAACGTCGCCAGTTCGTCACTCGTCGATACCGGCGGCGAGACCGCCGATGCCACCCCGATCCGGCGCGCCCGCTCGAGGACGCCGGCTCCCTCGCGGCTGGCGATCACGCCAGCGATCTCGCGGTCGGGAACGTCTGCGCGGTGGAAGCGGTCAACGAGCGCCTGGAAGTTGGAACCGCCTCCCGACGCGAGGACCGCGATCCGCACGGCGTCAGACATCGGCAAGCCGGTTGAGCGCCGCGGCGAGAGCTTCCGCGGCCCTGGCCGTTTCCTCGCCGGGGAGCGTCCGCATATCGACGATGAACGCCGCACGCTCGATACGGCCGATGAGCGGGACCGGGCCGGCGCGGCACTCCACCGCGAGCCGCTCGACGTCGACCCCCGTCACGGCCCACCCCGCCGAAGGAATCGCGAACCCCGGAAAGGCGCCCCCTCCGACCATCGCTTCGGTCCGGATCACGTCGACGCGCGCGCCGCTTCGCTGTGGAGGATCGGGGCGCGCGGCGGCCGCTCGGACTTCGACCGCCTCCGCCGG
Source organism: Candidatus Palauibacter australiensis (assembly GCA_026705295.1). Classification (NCBI taxonomy): domain Bacteria; kingdom Pseudomonadati; phylum Gemmatimonadota; class Gemmatimonadia; order Candidatus Palauibacterales; family Candidatus Palauibacteraceae; genus Candidatus Palauibacter; species Candidatus Palauibacter australiensis. The sequence goes on along the minus strand of JAPPBA010000039.1, from coordinate 30,441 downwards.
TTCGCGAAGCATCCGCAGCACCGGCACGCGCCGGACGGCGAGATCCGGGTCGCGGTACAGCATCAGCGTGGCTTCGAGGGCGGCGAGCGTCGTCTTGTCCACCCGGAACGCCCGCAGCAGCGGATTCCGGCGCAGCCGCCCGATCAACGCCGCGTCGCCCGCGATGATCCCGGCCTGCGGGCCCCCGAGGAGCTTGTCGCCGCTCCAGGTCGCGAGGTCGACGCCCGCGGCCAGCGACCCCCGGGCGGTGGGCCCCTCCGGGAATCCCGGCAGGAGATCCGCATCGAGCAACCCGGAGCCGAGATCGTGCGCGAGCGGGATCGCGCGCTCCCGCGCGAGAGCAACCAGTGCCGGGAGCTCCGGGCGCGCCGAGAACCCCTCGACCCGGTAGTTCGAGGGGTGGACCCGCAGAATGAGCCCGGTCGATTCGTCGATGGCCGCCGCGTAGTCGGACACTCTCGTCCGGTTCGTCGTGCCGACCTCTCTCAACCGGCCGCCGCTCCGTTCCACGACATCGGGGATCCTGAACGTGCCTCCGATTTCGACCAGTTCCCCGCGCGACACGAGCACCTCGCGGCCCCGTGCCAGTTCGTTCACGACGAGCGACACGGCCGCTGCGTTGTTGTTCGCGATGATCGCCGCGCCCGCACCCGTTAGTTCACAGACGATTTCGCCGCAGTGATCGTACCTGGAGCCGCGGCGGCCCGTCGCGAGGGAGAGCTCGACATTCCCGTAAGCCGCGGCCTCCGCCTGGGCGCGACCCGCAGCGTCGGCGAGCGGCGCCCGGCCGAGGTTGGTGTGGAGCACGATGCCGGTTCCGTTGAGCGTCCGCCGAAGCGAGGGCCGGGCTCGCGCCTCCAGATCGCGTTCCGCGACCCGAAGGAGATCGACCGGAACGGACGGCTCCGCACCGCCTTCCGCGCGGGTGCGGTCCAGGACCCGGCGGAGCGAGTCTTTGACCGTTTCGCGGCCGTAGCGATCGATCCAGACGGCGACTTCGGACTCCCTGAGGAGTGCGTCCATGGAGGGGAGCCGGCGGCGCGGGTCCCTCATGCGCGCCTTCGCACCGTATCCGGCGGCGCCCCGACCGTGTCCGGCGGCGCCCCGACCGTGTCCGGCGGCGCTCCGGCCGTGTCCGGAGGCACCCCGACCGTGTCGGGTGGCGCCCCAACGGTGTCCGGCGGCGCCCCGGCCGTGGCCGGCGGGATTGCCGGTATGTCGAGACTGTCGGGCGCCGGCGGCACCGAATCCTGCTCCACGACGACGGAATCGCCCTCGGCAACCGTCGAATCCGCTGCGGCGACCGAGTCGGCGGCCGCGGCCGAGTCGGCGGACGGGGGCTCGGGCTCGGCCACAAAGGATGTATCACCGCCTCCCGTGAGACCGCGCAGGTTCACGACGCCCGTGACAGAAACCCGGTATGTCCCCGAGTCGAGCGCCGCCCCGAGCCGCACCGTGATGAACCTCGACGGAAGCACGGGATCCTCTTCCGCGACGGAGTCAGAGGCCGCGGCGCCGGCGGAATCCGGGCTCGGCGCCTCGACCGCCGCGGGGTCGCCGATCGCCGCCGAGTCGGCGACGGCCGCGGAATCCGCCGTTGCGACGGAGTCCGCCGCCGCGATGGAGTCCGCGAGCGCCGCGGAGTCGAGAGGGAACGTCACCTCATCGGCCGAACCGATGAGGCTGGCCACGATTTCCAGCGTTTCGTTCGTCGCCGAGTCCCGAATCGCGATACCGGGCTCCTCCGGTTGGGGATTGAGTAGATAGTCATCGAATTCGAGCTGCACGGTCTCGCTTCCCACGACGAGCGCGCGAGCCAGCAGCGGCGGCGTCGTATCCGGCGCCACGACGACGAACCTCAACTCCGTTGGCGTCTCCGGCGATGCCGCCACCGACGCGCTGTCGTAGGACTCCAGCACGCGATCCGGAATCATGTTGCGATTGCGGTCGACGAAACCGAAGGCCTGGTACTCGCCCGGCGGCAACCCGCGCGTGACGAACCTGCCGGCGCTGTCCGAGATCGCGCCGTACGGGATGGAATCCGGACCGGCCCAGAAGATGACGCGGGCCTCCTCCAGCGGTTGCGCGGTGAGCGCGTCGATCACCTCTCCCTCGACCCGGGTGTCCGGGATCTCACCTCCCGTGGAAAAGCAGAACTCGACCGGTTCTTCCATTCCGTTGCGCAGAAGGTCGTTGATCCCATCGGTCGGAATCGTGAAGCAGTACGCGACGCTGTCCCGCCACCCGTCCTCCGGCCGGAGACGCAGATCGGAGAATCCCGTCTGGGCCTCATACGTCTCCATCGGGCTGACGAACATCTCCCTGGCGAGACCGTTCGGTATCCGCACGGGCTCGCTGAAACGGATCTCGAGCGCCCCGTCGAAGTCGACGACCGTCGCATCCGGCGCGGGACGGATACGGACGATGTGAGGCGGGACCTCATCGGGCCGCGCACCGGGCGGAGGCATCTCCCTCGCACATGCCAGCATGATGAGGAAAGCCATCACCGCCGAGAGGAGCCTTCCGTCGGCGACGAGGTCGAAAACCCGTTCGCGGGCTCCCGGCCCCCGCCCGGTGGTCCCGGGCCCGGCGCGCGTCAGACTCCCACCCGCAGCGATCGGAGCTTCTCCTCGAGGCGAGCTCGCTGTTCTCCCAGTGACGTCACTTTCTCCCGCTCCCGTGCGATGACCTCCTCGGGTGCGTTACCGAGGAAACCGGCGTTCTCAAGCTTCCCGCGGCTCCGCGCGAGCAGATTGGCCGTACGCTCCAACTCCGCTCGGATGCGCCCGCGCTCGTTGTCAAGATCGATGACCCCTTCCAGCGGGAGGAAAAGTTCTCCGCCCGAGCGGAGCACCGCGTGCGCGCCGGCACCGTCGGTGGACGCCGCGCCCGCGCCCTCCGCAGTCCGCTCGACCCCGGACAACCCCGCCAGACGAGCGACGCTCTCCTCCTCCTCGGCCAGGGCCGACAGCAGGGCCCGCGAAGCACCCGTAACCCTCACCCGCACGCGGGTTCCCGGCTCCACGCCGTATTCCCCGCGCAGCGTCCGGACGGCCCCCACGAACTCCCGGAGCGCCTCAATCCCCGCTTCCGCGTCGGGATCGATCCAGTTCTCGGGGCAGTCCGGCCACGGTCCCGTGACGAGCGAGCCCGCAGCTTCCGCGTCGGGCAACCTCGCCGCGATCGCCTCCGTGACGAAGGGTACGATCGGATGAAGGAGCGAGAGCCAGCCGCGCATCACGAGCGTCAGCGTATGTCCCACCTCCCGGGCCGACTCGCGATCCCCGGTCAGCCGGGGCTTCGCCAGCTCCAGGTACCAGTCGCAGAAATCTCCCCACACGAACGAGTGGCCGGCCTCCGCCGCCTCGTGGAGACGGTAGCCTTCGTAGGCGGCGTCCATCTCGTGCGCCACCCGTGCGAGGCGGCTCCTGATCCATCGGTCCGCGAGCGCCGTCGGTTCCGGCGCGCCCCTCGTGTCGTCCCAGCGCGCGTGCGGCAAGGCAAACCGCGCCGCATTCCACATCTTGTTCGCGAAGTTCCGCCCCGGACGGAACGCGGCTTCAAGATTCTCGTAGTCCAGCTGGATGTCCGTTCCGAGCGGAGATCCTCGAACGAGTGTGAAGCGCATGGCGTCAGCGCCATACAATTCAACAACTTCCAGAGGATCTATTCCGTTCCCGAGAGACTTCGACATGCGCCGCCCGAGGTGGTCCCGAACCGTCCCGTTCAGCAGGACATCGGTGAACGGCAGCTCTCCCATGAACTCGAAGCCCGCCATGATCATGCGGGCCACCCAGAAGAAGAGGATCTCGGGCGCCGTGACGAGCGTCGCCGTGGGATAGAACGAACGGAGGTCCCCGGTGCGTTCCGGCCAGCCCAGCGTCGAGAAGGGCCAGAGCCACGAACTGAACCAGGTATCCAGCACATCCTCATCCTGGCGCAGCTCCCCTCCGCAGACGGGACAGTCGTCCGGATCCTCGGTGGAGACGACCAACTCGTCGCAGCCGGCGACATCGCAGTACCAGACGGGGATCCGGTGTCCCCACCACAGTTGCCGGCTGATGCACCAGTCGCGGATGTTCTTCATCCAGTTGCGGTACACGCGACCGAATCGCGCGGGGTGGAAGCGAAGTTCCCCGCTCTCGTAGGCCGCCAGCCCCGGCTCCGCGAGGGGCTTCATGCGCACGAACCACTGGAGGCTCAGGCGGGGCTCGACGACGGTGTCGCAGCGATAGCACCGCCCGACGGCGTGGACATGGTCCTCGACGCCCACGAGCCAGCCACCCGCCTCGAGGTCCGCCACGACGCGGCGGCGCGCCTCGAAGCGGTCGAGGCCGCGGTAGGCCTCCGGGACGGCGTCGTTCATCGCCCCCCGATCCGTCATCACGTCGAGCGCCTCGAGTCCGTGCCGCCCCCCGATCTCAAAATCGTTCGGATCGTGCGCGGGCGTGACCTTCACCACGCCCGACCCGAATTCCGGGTCCACGTGTTCGTCCGCCACAATCGGGAGACGCCGTCCGACCAGCGGCAGTTCGGCCTCCCGGCCGACGAGATCCGCGTATCGCGCGTCGTCCGGAGACACCGCGAGTCCCGTGTCGCCGAGCATCGTCTCCGGCCGCGTCGTCGCGACCTCCACATGGCCGCCGCCCACCAGAGGGTACTTCAGGCGGTAGAGCTTGCCATCCAGGTCGCGGTGCTCCGCTTCCTCGTTCGAGAGCGCCGTCCGGCAGCGGGGACACCAGTTGATGATGTAGCGACCGCGGTAAATGAGGTCCTTCTCATAGAGACGGACGAAGACCTCGCGCACCGCGTTCGAGAGTCCCTCGTCGAGCGTGAACCGCGTCCGCTCCCAATCGCAGGAACACCCGATGGTGCGGAGCTGGCCGATGATCCGGCCCCCGTACTCGTCGACCCACTCCCAGACGCGCTCGACGAACGCCTCGCGGCCGAGGTCGAAACGGGTGAGCCCATCTCCGCGCAACTGTCGCTCGACGACGTTCTGCGTGGCGATCCCGGCGTGATCCGTGCCCGGCACCCACAGAGCGTCGTACCCCTGCATCCGCCGCCGGCGGATGAGGACATCCTGCAGGGTGTTGTTGAGCCCGTGACCCATGTGCAGCGCGGCGGTGACGTTCGGCGGGGGGATCACGATCACGTAAGGCCGCTCGACGTCCGCGGCCGGAACGTGGAACAGGCCCGTGTCGACCCAGCGCTCGTACATCGGCCCTTCGAGCCCGGCGGGATCGTAACGGGAGGAAAGTTCGGTGGACGGTTGAGCGTCACCCAAGGGGCGGCTCCTGACTGACGGTTTCGGTGTCGGGAGAAACGTCGGTGCGACGGGGAGGGCCCCCCGGCGTCCGGGCTGCGGCTCAGTCTAACGGAGGCGCCCCGCGTTCGGAACCGCGCGGCGCGCCCGCGTCACGGTGGCCCGCGGACGCGCAGGGTGTCGCCGCGCCGGCGGCGGGCCTCCTCCTCCGAGCGCTCGCGCATGCGGGCCCGCGCCTCCGCCGCGGCGGCTTCCACGTCGTCCCGAAGGTTCTGGATCTGGATGGCCGTCAGGTCGCGGATCGCCTGTTCGTACGCCCGCCGCTGGGGCCCCGTGGGAGCGAACCCGATGGGAATGGGGATCGTCACGTCGCCGAGATGGATCCCCTGCTCGGAGAACCCCCAGCGTTTCCCGTCACGCTCGAACGTCCAGTCGCGCGCGCGGCGGCGCACATCCTCTTCGAGTTGGAGGCTGTCGAGCCAGTCGCGCAGGATCGCCCTCACCGCGCTGTCCGCCCGGGCGAACTGGACCAGTCTCTCCCCGATGAGACGGGGGGACTGCGGGTCGAACCACAGGCGCGCATCGCTGAAGCGGAGCCGGAGCCGAGAGGCGTTGGTCCGGCCCCGCGGCCCTTCGGGCGGCGTCGGCTGGCCCGCGACGATCAGACCCGGCGCGCCCGGGAGCGGATCCCCCTCGTCCACCGCTTCTTCTTCCGCCTCTTCCTCTTCTTCCTCCTCCTCCGGCTCGGGTTCGACCTCGGGCGGCTCCTCCTCCGGCGGCGGCAGCGGCTCGGGGCGGGGATCCTCCGGAAGGTCCTCCGGGAGCACGGGCGCGATCTCGACCACGACGAGGGCGTCCGGCGCGGGCACGGTTTCGACGGGGGGGAGCCTGAAGGGGAGGGACTCGACTCGGACCCCACCCGCCATGACCAGGAGGAGAACATGGAGGAGCACCGAGGCGAGGAGCCCCATCGCCAGCGTCCGGCGCCGGGAGCGCTCGCGTTCGCGTCTCCGCTCGGCGAAGCCCGCGTATCCGTTACGGGACACCGACGCTACCTGCCGGCCGAAGTCCCGCGCCTGACGGGTCTCGCGTCGTGGCCATCGGACGGGCCGGCCGCCCGGGGCGGAGCCCTCATGTGATCAGCTTCTTCTTCTTCGCGGCCGGAAAGAGGACGTTGTTGAGGATCAACCGATAGCCGGCGGAATGCCGATGGAGGTCCAGGTCCGTCGGGGCGTCGCCGATCAGATGGCGGGGATCTTCCGGGTCGTGCCCTCCGAGGTACGTGAACGTGCCTTCGCCGAAGCTTCCGTGGAGGTACTTCACACGTCCGCGCGCATCCTCCTCCGCAAGCACGGTGACCCCGGGCTGAAGGCGTTCCCTCCGGAACGTCGTCGTGAGGCCGTAGAAGTCGGGCAGCACGCGCCGATGGTTCTGGGTGAGCATGGCGGGAACCGGATCGAACTTGGCGCTGAACTCGAACAGCGAGAAGCTGCCGAGATCGACCCTCCACGGGGTGTTCACCTGGTGCCCGTCGATATCGCTGAAGGCACTGAGCGTGGGGTCCGTCACGAGCACGGCATCGCGGAAGGCGAGCGCAGCCGACCAGCGGAGCTTGTCGCTCGCCGCGGCATCGGGGGGCGAACCATCCGCGAACGAGGCGGCGATGTCGGTCTCCGCCGCGGCGAGGGCCAGTTCCAGCGTTTCCGTCGCCGTACACATCGCGAACAGGAAACCGCCGCCCTCGATGTAGCTCCGGAGCCGGGCCGCGACGGCCTTCTTCAGAGCCGGGACATTCGGATACCCGAGTTCGCGGGCGACCGCCTCGTTGCGGGCGACTTCCTCCTGCAGCCAGGCCGCGGAAGCGTACGTCAGGTAGAACTTCGAATACTGTCCCGTGAAATCCTCGTGGTGGAGGTGCAGCCATTCGAAGTTCTCGAGTTCCTCGGAAAGCACCTCCCGGTCCCAGATCCGCTCATAGGGGATCTCGGCGTACTCGAGCGCCATCGTCACGGCATCGTCCCATGGCGAACTGTTGGGCGGCGTGTAGACCGCGATCGTGGGCGCCTTCTCCAGGGGCACGGTCTCCATGTTCCGCGTCTCGATCTCGCGGCGGATCCTCGCCACGTCGGAACCGTCGAGCGTTTCCACGGTCACGCCCATGAGCGCAGCGCGCCGGCGGTTGGACGGCACGTCCGACACAAGGAAGGACCCGGCGCGGTAATTCAGGAGCCATTCGGCCGACTGACCCTCGGAGAGGATGCCGAACGCATACCCGTAGGCCTTGAGGTGGTTTTCCTGTTCGCGGTCCATGGGGACGAGAAGCTGGGCGCCCAGTCCCGATGCGCCCGCCAGCAAGGCGAGCCCCGCCAGCAGGAGGCGGAGCCGAACGCCGGGTCGTTTCGTCGCGGCCTTCATCGGCCTCCTCCATCGAGTTCGGCAAGCATGCGGCGCGCGACCGGCGCCAGCGCGCTCCGGGGGTACCCCACGATCAGTTGTTCCAGCCAGGAAGCGGCGTCGGCGGGAGGGGACGCACGCGCGAGATCCAGGAGAGCGGCCGGGGCCTCGGGGCTTCCCGGGTGCTGAAGGACGATCCGGCGCCGCAGGGCGCCGGCGATGCGGGCCCGTCCGGCGTCGGCGGCAGCGTCCGCGAGGAAGCCCAGCACGACGGAACGGCCGCGCGACGCCGGGCGGCCGGCCAGGTCGCGAAGTGCCGGCCCGGGATCGAACGCCTCCGGAGAAGCGAGGAGCGCGAGCGCGGCGGCGCCCGCGATACGGATCTCGGCCGAGTCCGCCGCCTGCACCAGAGTCACCAGCCGGAGGCGGCGTGTCCGTTCCGCCGCGCCGATTTCCGCCTCGCGCACGCTCCGGTTCGCTCGCTCAAGCGCGGAATCGCGCCGGCCGGCGTACAGCGCCAGTCGAGCGGCCGCGGCATCGAGGCGCCCCGACGCGGCGACGCGAATCCGCTTCCGCGCCCCGGCCACCAGCGCCTCCGCGGTGCCGAGATCGCCCGCCCGAGCGTGGCCGAGCGCGAGGTCTCCCCACAGACCCGCCTCGACCGCCGCAGAGTCCGGATACTGCCTCACGTAGCGGTCGAGCACCAAGGCCGCCTCATCGAGCGAAGCGGGGTTGACCGCGAGGAGCCAGAACAGGCGGCGCGACGCCAGCTGGTGAGGACCGTCGCCAGGGGGGCTCTCCCGCAGCAGTTCCTCGAGCACGCGCCGCGCCGACGCCGTATCTCCCGCCGCCAGCGCCTGTTCGCCCGAGAGCGCGAGCCAGCGCAGGCGGTCCACCTGTCGCCCGCTCAGTCCGGCGAGCCGCCGCGCCGACCAGGCAATCTCGCCGGGAAGCTCCGCCGCCTCCGCCTCGCGCACGTACTCCCGCAGGAACGCGGCGGCTTCGGCATCGTCCGGCGCCGGTGCGACCTCGGCCAGTGACCGGGCGGTCTCCGCGCGCCCCAGCCGCAGCGCGACGATGGCCCCGGCCTGGGCTGCCCGGTCCCGACGACCCGCCAGACGCGCGCGCAGCCGCTCGAAGGCGGCCGCACGGGCGCCCGACCCATCGGCCTCGACCGTCCGGAGGCCCGCTTCGACTTCCTCCGTCGCCGGCGGGGCGAGGGCGAGAAGCCCGACCCAGGCCGCGGCCAGGCGATCGCCGTCACCGACAGCGAGGAGGAGGTCGGCGAAGCGCGAGAGGAGTTCCCTGTCGGGGTCCGCCGCGGCGTCGAGGGTTCGGATTGCCCCCGCGGAGTCCCCCACGGCGAGCTGAACGTCGGCGCGGGCGAGCCGCGCCGCGGAGACTCCGGGGGCTTCCTCCAGCCAGCGCTCGCTCACGGCGAGGGCCGAATCGAGCATCCCCGCACCGGTCAGCCCCCGCACCCACCACAGCCGGACGCTCTCCGCTTCCGGGTCCGCGACGACGGCGGCTTCGGCGTAGGGTACGAAAGTGGCTGCTTCACCGGCTTCCAGCGCCAGTTCTCCGAGCAGCGCGAGTGCGCCCGGCGACGCGGGCGCCCGCACGAGGTGCTCGCGCAGGGCGGATGCGGCTTCCGAGGCCCGTCCGCCTGCGCGGAGGCGCTCCGCGCGTGCCACCGTGCGCTGCTCCGAGGCCGCGGATGCCTGAGCGGCCACCACGGCCCCGATCGGCACCGGGACACCGCAAAGCCCCGCAAGGAGTGCGACGATCCGAACGGCTCCGCGGGTCCCGCACGCGGGCAACCGAAACCGGGAACGATCCACGTCAGGGCTCCCGCCGGGGCTCGGCGTCCGCCGGAGGCACCCGGTTGAGCCGGTCGAAGTACTCGAAGATCAACGGTCGATAAAAGAGCGGCAGTTCGCGGAGCAACGCCTCCGAGGGCGCCGGGTAGCGGCGTCCCCGAAGCAGCGCGGGATCGATCGGCGGCGGAATCCCCGGCGGGGCCGTGGCCTCGCGCGACTCCCGTTCGTTGGGATCGAGGTCCTCGTCCTCCAGCGAGCGTCCCGCATCGAGCATGCGCCGGAAGAGTTGCCGCTGTCGTTCGAGCGTCTCCTGCGTGGGCCCCTCCAACTCGAGCTCCCGTGCGAGTTCGGCCGCCTCTTCCGCCATTTCCTCGGGACGTCCCAGGAGGTCGCCTTCCGGGTCTTCCAGCTCTCCGAGTTCCTCGGCGACCTCCTCCTGCCGCCGTGCGACTTCCTCGCGTCGCCGCTCCTCTCCCGACGGCCGCGGGCCGGGCATGAGGAGCGAACTCGTCTCCTGCGTCACCGCCTGCTGCTGCTGTGCGAGCTGGTTCATCTGATCCGCCGCGTCCTGGCCGGCGGACTGCTCCCCGGCGGCCCGAGCCGCCTCCTCGCTCGCCAGCAGGTGTCGGGCCAGGGAGTTCAGCGACTCCTGGATGCCCTCGACCTCCGCGCGGGACGGGAGACGCCGCGCCCCGTCCCCCGCGAGCCGGTCCAGCAACTGGTCCATGCGCTCCGCCGCCTCGCCCGCCGCCGCCCCCGTACGCTGGTCTAGCATGGCCGCTTCGTTCCCCGCTTCCGAGAGCCTCTCGACCAGGTTCTCGAGCCCCTGGCGCACGGCCCCCTGCCGGGCCCGCCAGACTGCCGGATCCGCCGCATTCTCGCCTCGCGTCGCTTCCGACAGGCGGCCCTCCTCCTCCGCCAGCGCGAGCGCCTCGCCGCGCGCGCGAGCCAGCGACTCGACGGCGGCCTCTCCCTGCTCTCCGCTCATCTCCCGCTGCGCCGAGCCCAGGGCGCCCGCCGCCTGTTCGAGCGCCTCCGCAGCTTCCTCGGCCGCCTGCCGCTCCGTTTCGCCGACCTCGCCCGATTCCGCGGTCGGCGACGACTCGGCTCCACTCTGCGCATCGGCCATCTTCCCCAGAGCCTCCTGCGTGCGGTCTCCGGCGGCCCGGGCCGAATCCGCAGCCGCCTCCCGGTCCGCCGCCGCGAGTTCCGCCTCGAGCTCCGCCAGGCGCTCCGCCAGCGCCTCGGCCTGTTCGACGAGCGAGTCCTGACCTTCACGGAATGCTTCGGCGTCCTCCTCCCCGGCGACCTCCCTCTGTTCCCGTGCCAGCTCATCCGCGTTGGCCTGCGCCGACTTCATCGCCTGTTCGAGCGCGGCCTGCTCGAGCATGCCGAGGGTCTGGTCCACCTGCTCCCGCAGACTCTCATAGTCCTCGGAGAGCTGTTCGAGCGCTTCCCGGACCGCTTCGGGATCCAGCTCCCGCAGTGCTTCCGCGAGCGCCTCGATCTGCTCCTCGAGTCCGCTCTCGGTCAGTTCCCTGTAGCGTTCGGCCAGCCGCTCCAACTGTTCCTGCAGCGCGGGATCGGAGAGCGGCGAGGCTTCGAGTTCGTCCTGCAGGGCCTCGATCTGTTCCTCGATTCCCGCGAGTTCCTCCTCGGCTCGCTGCCCCTCGTCGAGCACGCTCCGCGCCTCTTCCGTAGCCTCGAACCGAACCTCCTCGCTGTCGTCTCCTTCCGCGTCCGTCTGGCGCGCCGCGTCGGCCGCCGCCTCGGCCAGCGCCTCCAACCTCTCTTCCAGGGCCTGTGCGTCTTCGGACAAGGCCTCGGTCTGCTCCGCGCGCCGGTCCCGGATGTCCGTAAACGTCGGGACGCGAAGCAGAAAAACGTCGGAGAGTGCGGGACCCCTGGCCGGATGTCCGTCAAAGGCCTCAAAGCGGTAGAAGAGCGTGTCGCCGGGGAGGAAGGATTCCGCGCTGCGGTCGAGCAGGTGCCGGAAGACCGCCCGCTCCGCCCCGGCCGGCTCGGGGGAGAGCATCTCCCGCCGCTCCGCGTTCTCGCTGCCCAGACCCGAGCGCCAGCTCCGAACGAAGGCTCGACGAAGACCGATGTCGTCCTCGATGTCCACGATGACCGGCATCACGCGCTCGTAGCCCAGCGTCGTATCCGGAGCCGGGTAGAGCAGGTGGATGCGCGGCTGAAGGTCGGGGACGACGAGCACCCGAATCGGGTCGGGGAGGATCGGCGCGCCGAGCGACGATTCCGCCCGCAGTTCCCACGCCCAGGCACCCGTCCGCTCGGGGATCCATGAGACGGCGAACTGCGCGCCCGCGATCTCGAGCGGAATTCGGGCGGCCGCCTCGCCCGGCTCGTCGTCGCCGGGCTGCCATGCGAGAGTCGCGCCATCGAGCGGAAGGTTCGTCTCTCCGCTCAACCGCAACCTCGTCCCCTCCGGCGCCACGAGCGGCGGAATCCGGCCGCGGTAGCGTTCGGATCCGCGGCCCAGATAGGCCGGGAACTCGACGGTAAGCTGGAGATCCTGGACCAGGAGCGGCTCGAGGGGACGGACGCGGAGGGTGTCGCTCGTAAAGCCCTCCCCATCTTCGACCCACACCGCCGTGGGAGAGATGATCGGCCCAGTGCGGCCCTGCGCCGAACCGGCCGCCGATACCTCCAGAAGGGTCCGTTCCGGCGCCCGGCCCGCGGCGCGCCACACCAGGTCGACCCGGTCGCGCCCCGTGGCCGAGATGGACACGACCGCCGCATCTCCCCGGGGCACGCCCATCGCGCCGGTCAGGCCGAGGGGCGGGAGCGGCGCCGGAAAGGCGGTGCGCCACGGCGCCCCCAGCGCCGCGGCGGCGGAGAACGTGGGCTGGGGCCGCAGAAGCGCGGCCACCGAGATCGCGAGCAGCACGAGAGCCACGGCGACGCCCGAACGGCGGATCCGCCGCTTCCATCCCGGGCCGGTGACCGGTAGGAGCCCGCGCGACGCGGCCTTCCCCAGCGCCTCAGACACGCGCGCGCGGTGGAGCGCGGCCAATCCCGCGCCCCCCGCGGCCTCCGTCCGTTCCAGCTCGATCGCGGAGCGAACATCGCCGGCCCCCAGTCCCGCCGCAGCGTCCGCCTCCCCGGCCACGGCGTGCGGATGCAGCGCCTGCCAGACGCGGCGGGCGATCCACGTCAGTCCGACGAGGCCGGCCCACAGGACGAGGGCGAGCGCGAGCGGAACGAGCGAGCCGCGGCCCTCGCGGGCGGAAACCGGGAGCAGGGAAAGAACGAGGATCAGCGCTCCACCCAGCGTAATGGCTGAAGCCGCCGCCGTCCCCGCGGCGCGCGCCCGGGTCGCCGCGCAGGCGGCGGCCAGCCGTTCGAAGCCGAATCCGTCACTCATTCCGAGGGCGCCTCTTGAACCTGCAAGCTCACGCGATAGGCCTCGTTCCGGCTCAGACCGAACTCCGCAGCCAGGCGGTCGGCAATCTCGCGCCGCCGCAGGCCATCGCGCGACCAATGTCGCGCCTCCTCCATCAGGACCGCCAGATCGGGCACTTCGTTGCCTGCCGCACGGTCCCCGAAGACGATCGTCACCTCGCCCCTGACCTCGCGCGACGCAAACGCGGACGCCAACTCGCGCACGGATCCGGCCACCGTCTCCTCGTGCAGCTTCGTCAGTTCCCGACAGACCACGGCCCGCCGCTCACCCAAACCCGCTTCCGCCAACTCATCGAGGAGCGCGACCAGCCGCCCCGGCGCCTCGAACGCGACCGCGGTGTCGGCGCATGCGCGGAGATCGTCGATCCAGGCGGAGCGTTCGCCGCCCCGCCGGGGAACGAAGCCGAGAAAGAGAAACCGGTCGGCGGGGAAGCCGGACACCGAGAGCGCCGCCAGCACGGCGGAGGGGCCGGGAACGGCAAACACCTCGTGCCCCGCCTCGCGGGCGGCGGCCACCGCCCGGCAACCCGGGTCGGACACCGTCGGCGTGCCCGCATCGGACACGAGGGCCGCGGAGCGCCCCGCAGCCAAGGCGGCGAGCAGTTCGTCCACCCGTGCGCGCTCATTGTGCATGTGCAGCGACCGCAGCGGGACGCTCGCCTCCAGCCGCGCGAGCAGCGAGCCCGTGCGCCGCGTGTCTTCCGCGTAGCACACGTCGACCGAACGCAGAATCCGGACCGCCCGCCGCGGCATGTCGTCCAGATTGCCGATCGGCGTCCCGACCACATACAGGGCTCCCGTCACGACACGCGGCACGGCACTCGCCTCCCGTTCACCCGCCCGATGCGCCCGCGCCCCCCGGAGCCATCGGGGCCGGGGGGCGCGGAGTCGGGGTGGCCCGCGGCGGCGCTGACGCGGGGTTCGCCACGGACTTCTAGACGTGCTCGAGGATCTTCCTCTCGAGGGAATCCTTGGGGTGCGCCCCCACGAGGGTGTCCACGACCTCGCCACCCCTGAAGAAGAGGATGCTCGGGATCGAGCGCACGTTGAAGCGGAATGCGGTTTGCGGGTTCGCGTCCACATCGAGTTTCCCGACCGTGACTCGCCCCGAATACTCCCGCGCGAGCTCGTCGACGATCGGCCCGACGAGCCTGCACGGGCCGCACCACGCCGCCCAGAAATCCACCATCGCCAGACCGTCGGCGCCCTCGATCTCATCCGCAAAATTCGCATCCGTGATCTCGATGGGTCCTCCATTCGCAGCATCAACCATTCGAATCTCCTGTTTCAGTGCCGCCCGGCTCACCCGGCCGGGAAGAAGGCTTCTCCTCACTGGCTCCGGCGCCGGGTCCGGAATACGTTCCCGCGCGCCGCCGCAGGCGAGTCTAACCACAAAAGGGGCTCCGGCCGCAGTGAACCAAGGCAACCGTATTCCGGGCGCGCCCATAATCGACCACGTGGGAATCGCGGTCAACTCGCTGCCGGACGCCGTCCGGCAGTGGTCCGCCATCCTCGACCGACCGCCGTCCGGCGAGGAAACCGTTCCCTCGGAGGGCATTCGCGCCACCTTCTTCGGCGAAGGCTCCGGGCGGATCGAACTGCTCGCCCCCCTGACCCCGGAGTCGCCCATCGCCCGCTTCCTCGACCGACGCGGTCCCGGCATTCACCACGTCTGCGTCCGCGTCGGCGATCTCGAGGACGCCCTCGCGGCAGCCGAAGCGGCCGGTGCGGAAGCCATACCGCCCCGGATCCGCCGCGGCGCCGGCGGCGCCCGCATCGCTTTTCTGCATCCGCGCGCGCTGAAGGGAGTTCTCCTGGAGATGCGGGAGGATCCCGAGCGCAGGTGACACGGGAGCCGGAATCCCTCGCCGGATCGCCACGGCGACCGGCACGCCCCGGACCGGAGTTCTCCGTCATCGTGCCGACGCTCGATGAGGAACCGCACCTCGATGAGACGCTCCGGCGCGCAAAGTCCGCTCTCGGCCCGGAGGCGGAAGTCATCGTGGTCGACGGAGGCAGCCGGGATCGTACGGCGGGGATCGCGGCGGACCATGGCCGCGTCCTGGCGACCCGCCCGAATCGCGGTGCGCAGCTCGCCGCCGGGGCCCGGGCCGCGTCCGGAGAGATTCTCGTCTTCCTGCACGCGGACACCTGGCTTCCCGACGGCGCCGCGACGGCTATCCGCGCCGCCGTTCGAGCCGGCGCGGAGGCGGGCTGTTTCCGCTTCGCCCTCGACCCGCACGCGCACGGCTGGCGCTATCGCCTGCTCGAATGGGGCGTGAACTGGCGTACCCGCCGGCTCCACACCGCGACGGGCGACCAGGCCCTCTTCGCGACGCGCGACGCCTACGAGGCCTGCGGGGGCTTCGGGGATCTTCCTCTCTTCGAGGACGTGACCTTCGTCCGGGCCGTTCGGCGAGTCGCCCGCTTTCGCCTCCTCCCCCTCGCGGCGCGTACCTCGAGCCGGCGCTGGGAAGCCGGCTTCCTTCGCACGGTCGTCAGGCACTGGGCGCTGCGGGCAGCCTTCTTCGCAGGCGTCGACCCGCGGCGACTCCGCCGCTATCACGAACGCCCCGCCGGGATCACGGAGTCCGGAGTCCCTCCGTCCCGACGCGCTCCACGAACCAGCGGCTCCCATTCGAAACGATGAAGAACGGGACGCTCACAGCCCCGTTTCGCGTCCCCGTCAGGTCGACCATCCAGCGGGAGGCGCCGCCGGCCCCGGAGACGGGATTCGGGCGGACTTCGTAGCCGCTCGGCGCGAGCAGGCCCGCAAGCACGAACATCCTCTGCTCCGTCTCGACCCGACCCCAGCGATGTTCCGCCGGGCCGTCGTCCGTCCCGAACAGCCGGGCCATGGCCGCGTAGTCGCGCAGTCTCGCCGCATCGAGAAACCGCCCTATCGCCGCCTCCGCGGACTCCGCGCCATACAGATCCGTGCCGTATTCCGCCCCGGCGCCGCCGCGCGACGCACAGCCGGCAAGCGCGAAACCCGCCGCGGCCATGACCATGACCGCGATGCGGACCGCCTGGCCTGCCCGATGACTCGTCCTCATTCCTCCCCCTCCCTTGAATCGGGTGCCCCCAACGGGACGACGCGCAGCCCGTCGCCGTCCTCATCGAGTTCCACGCGCAGCGCGTCGCCCTCGCGGAAGCGCCCTTCCAGGAAAGCCATCGCAAGCGGGTTCGCGATGAGCCTCTGGATCGCGCGCTTGAGCGGACGCGCCCCGAACGCCGGGTCGTACCCCACTTCCGCAATTCGTCGCCTGGCGGCTCCGCCGACTTCGATCCGGATATCCCGTTCCGCCAGCATTCGGGCCACCCGGTCCACCTGGATCCCGACAATCGACTCGAGGTGTTCCCGGCTCAGCGGCTGGAACACGAGGATCTCATCGACCCGGTTGAGGAACTCCGGCTTGAAGCGGCCGCGCAGGGCGCTTTCGACCTCCGCCTCCGTCCCGGCCCAGGACTCGCCGGCCTCGGAACGGGCGAGGATCCTGGCGCTCCCGATGTTGCTCGTCATGATGAGTACGGCGTTTCGGAAGTCCACCGTGCGCCCGCGGCCATCCGTCAGCCGCCCGTCATCCAGGATCTGGAGGAGGACGTTGAAGACCTCCGGGTGCGCCTTCTCGATCTCGTCGAAGAGCACCACGGTGTAGGGGCGCCGCCGCACGGCCTCGGTGAGCTGTCCCCCTTCCTCGTAGCCGACGTACCCCGGTGGCGCTCCGATGAGACGCGCCACCGCGTGCCGTTCCATGTACTCGGACATGTCGATCCGGACCATGGCGGACTCCTCGTCGAAGAGGAATTCCGCCAGCGCCCTCGCCGTCTCCGTCTTCCCGACCCCGGTGGGGCCGAGGAACATGAAACTCCCGATGGGACGGTTCGGGTCCTGGAGTCCGGCGCGACTCCGGCGCACGGCATCCGACACGGCCGTGATGGCGTGCGACTGGTTGATCACGCGCCGGTGCAGGTGTTCCTCGAGCGTGGCGAGACGGTCCTTCTCGTCCTCGAGCATCCGTGCCACCGGAATCCCGGTCCAACTCGCCACGACCTCGGCGATCTCGCCCGGCCCGACTTCCTCGTTCAGAAACGAGCCCTCGTCCTGGATCTCCTTAAGCTTCGCTTCCGCGGCGAGGAGTTCGGCCCGCAGCTTCGGCAGCTCCCCGTGCAGGATTTCGGCGGCGCGCTGGTGGTCCACGCGCCGCTGCGACTGCTGCGCCTCCACGCCGAGCTCCTCGATCTCGCGCTTGTAGCGCTGGACCGTCTCGATGGTGTCCTTCTCGCGGATCCAGCGTGCGTTCAGGCCCGCGAGCGACTCGCGAGCCGCGGCGAGTTCGCCCTCCAGCTCCGCGAGCCGCCCCCGGCTCCGCGCGTCGTCCTCTTCGCGCAGCGCCTCGCGCTCGATCTCGAGTTGCGTGACGCGACGGTCCAGTTCGTCGATCTCCTCCGGCATGGAGTCGATCTCGATGCGGAGCCGGGACGCGGCCTCGTCCACGAGGTCGATCGCCTTGTCGGGCAGGAACCGGTCGCCGATGTAGCGGTCGGACAGGCGCACGGCGCTCACGAGCGCCGGATCCGTGATCCGTACGCCGTGGTGCACCTCGTAGCGCTCCTTGAGTCCGCGCAGGATGGCCAGGGTCTCGTCCACGCCGGGTTCGCCGACGAGAACCGGCTGGAACCGCCGCTCCAGAGCCGGGTCCTTCTCGATATGCACGCGGTATTCGTCGAGCGTCGTCGCGCCCACCATGCGGAGCTGCCCCCGGGCCAGGGCGGGCTTGAGCATGTTCCCGGCGTCCACCGCGCCCTCGGCGGCCCCCGCTCCGACCACGGTGTGGAGTTCGTCGAGGAAGACGACGTAACGGCCGCCGGATTCCGTGATCTCCTTCAGTGTCGCCTTCAGGCGTTCCTCGAACTCGCCCCGGTACTTGGCGCCGGCCAGCATCGAGCCGATGTCGAGCTGCACGAGTTGCTTGTTCCGCAGTGATCCGGGGATGTCGCCCGCGACGATGCGCTGCGCGAGGCCTTCCGCGATCGCGGTCTTGCCCACGCCGGGCTCGCCGATGAGGACGGGATTGTTCTTCCTCCGCCGCGACAGGACCTGCATGACGCGGCGGATCTCCGCATCCCGACCGATGACGGGGTCGAGCTTTCCGGCGCGCGCCTCGGCCGTCAGGTCGACGCCGTACCGCTCGAGGGCGCGATACTTCCCTTCCGGGTCCTGATCCGTCACGCGATGCGGACCCCGGACTTCCTCCACCGCCCGGCGTGTGGTTTCCGGACCCGCCCCGGCGTTCCGGAGCAGCGGACCCGTCGTGGAGGCCTTCTCCCCGGCGAGGGCCAGGAGGAGGTGCTCGGTCGTCACAAACGAGTCGCCCATCTCCCCGGCGAGCGCATCCGCCGCGTCGAGAACGCGGTCGAGTTCGCGGCTGGAGGCGGGAGCCGCTCCACTCTGCTTCGGCAGGCGGCGCAGGGCCCGCTCGAGCCGCACCTCCAGGTCGGGGAGATCGACGCCCACCGTCTGCAGGATCGGCACGATGACGCCGCCGTCCTGCGCGAGCAGCGCCGCGAGGAGGTGCACGTCCTCGACCGCGGGGTTGTCCGACCGGCGCGCCGCGAGCGTCGCGTCGTTCAGAGCTTCGCGGGCCTTGAGCGTGAGTCTGTCGTTCGGGATCATCTTCTGTTCGCTGCCTCGGAGTCCTTGGCGTCCTTCCGTGGGTCTTCGCGTGGAACCGCGGCCATTGGATTGCGGCTTCCCCGTTTCATGAGCAATCCCCGTGCCCTCCCGGCCGCCGGGTTCGAGGCCCCAGTCCGCCGGAACGGCGGGATGACCGCCGATCAGGCGGCGAACCGCCCCGTCCGGGGCGCCGCCTGGTGCCACTTCGGCAGGAGCTCCCCGTGTTGACCCCTGCCGGACCCGTAACTAGCGTTCCGTCGGTCGATTCCGTCCCATGAGGATTCGATCGTCTCCCGTTTCCGTCCCGGGACAATCTGGAGGGATGCCCATGTCGGACCCATCTGTCGGCGCACCGGAATCGCGCACGCACAGGCCGTACATTCCCGCGTCGCAATCGCTGCCCGAGATCACCGGCAAGGCGATCGTCCTCGGCATCCTCCTCTCCGCCGTCCTCTCGGGGGCAAACGCCTATCTGGGCCTGAAGGTGGGCCTCACCGTGTCCGCGTCGATCCCGGCCGCCGTGATCTCCATGGCGATCCTCAGGATGTTCCGCGAGCACAATATCCTCGAGAACAACATCGTCCAGACGGCCGCATCCGCGGGCGAGTCGCTGGCAGCCGGCGTGATCTTCACCCTGCCCGCCCTCATCCTCCTCCGCCACTGGGCCGGGTTCCCCTTCCTGCCCACGATGGGGATCGCGCTCTGCGGCGGGATTCTCGGCGTCCTCTTCACCATACCGCTCCGGCGCGCCCTCATCGTCGAGGCGGACCTGCGTTTCCCGGAGGGCGTCGCGACGGCGGAGGTCCTGAAGGCCGGGGCAAGCGGCGGCTCCGGCGCGAAGCTGATCGCGCTCGGGGGCGTAGCGGCCGCCCTGCTCAAGCTGTCCCAGACGGGGCTCAAGATCGCCGGCTCCTCGATAGAACACGGCGTCACAGTGGGCCGTTCCGTGTTCGGGATCGGAAGCGACCTCTCCCCCGCCCTGCTCGGCGTCGGATACATCGTCGGACCCCGCGTCGGCAGCCTCGTGCTCGCGGGCGGCGCGATCTCCTGGCTCGTGGGGATCCCCATCTACATGGCGGTCACCGACCCGCAGGTCGTGGCCGGCATCACGGGGGATGCGAGCGGGTACGATGCGGCCCTCGCGATCTGGAGCGCGCAGATTCGCTTCATGGGCGTCGGCGCAATGGTCGTGGGCGGGGTGTGGGCCCTCGTCTCGCTCCTGGGCCACGTGCGGGATGGCGTGCGCTCCTCCATCGCGGCACTGCGCGCGGCGCGCGCGGCCGACGGCGGTCCGGAGATCCTCCGCACCGAGCGGGACATGCCGATCAACTTCGTCGCGGTCGGGGCGGTGGCGCTCGCGGTGCCGATCCTCGCGGTGTTCGTGCTCGTCATCGACCGCGGCTCGCTCTCCATCACGCCCGGACTCTACTGGCTCGTGCTCGCGCTGGGGACGGCCTTCGCCCTCCTGGCGGGGTTCCTTTTCGCTTCCGTCGCGGGCTACATGGCGGGTCTCGTGGGCTCCTCGAACAACCCGATCTCGGGTGTGACGATTGCGACGATCCTCACGATCTCCCTCATCCTCTACCTCCTGCTGGGAATGCAGGTCGACTTCACCGTCTCGGCGCCCCAGGCGCTCTCGGCGGCGGCGACCGCCATCCTCGTGGGGGCCGTCGTCGCCTGCGCCGCGGCGATCGCGGGGGACAACATGCAGGACCTGAAGGCGGGGCGGATCGTCGGCGCCACGCCGCGGCAACAGCAGATCATGCAGCTCATCGGCGTCACGGCCGCCGCGCTCGTCATCGCGCCGATCCTCGGCCTCCTGTTCGAGGCGTACGGGCTCGGCGGCGTCCTGCCGCGCGAGGGGATGGACCCGGACGAGATGCTGCAGGCGCCGCAGGCGACCCTCATGGCTTCCGTCGCCGATGGCGTCTTTTCGCGCAATCTCCCGTGGGGGATGATCGGGATCGGGGCGCTCATCGCGGCGGGCGTGATCGCCCTGGACCAGACTCTCAAGGCGCGCGGCTCCAGCCTGCGGGTGCCGGTCCTCGCCGTCGCGGTCGGGATCTACCTGCCCATCGAACTCGAAGTCCCGATCTTCGTGGGCGGGATCGTGGCGTGGCTGGTGGGCCGGGCCGTGCGGCGAGGCGGAGGCGGCGAGGGCGCCGTCCGGCAGGCGAACCATCGCGGGCTTCTCTTCTCCTCCGGGCTCATCACGGGAGAGGCGCTCGTCGGAATCTTCCTCGCGATCCCGTTCGCGATCTCGGAGCGCGGCACGGATGTGCTGAGCCTCGTGCCCGAAGGCTTCGATCCGATCGCACGCTGGATCGGCGCCGCGGTCGTCGCCGGATTCGTCTTCTGGCTCTACCGCGCCTCGCTTCGGGCTTCCGAATGAAGCGCCCGTACCGCGGCGGCGGCGTCGTGAAGCCGATCCTGCTCGTCGCGGGCCTCGCGGCCCTCGGCTGCGGCGGCTCCGGCGGCGGCCTGGACGACGACACGTACGTTCAGGTCATGGCCAGGCTCACCTGGGCGCGGGCAAAGTACGCGGATACGGCGGAGGGCGACTCGGTACGGGCAGCGGCGCTCGATGAGCATGGCGTGACCGGACAGCAACTCGAGGATTTCGTCACCCGGCTCGGAGACGACCCCGGACGCATGCACCGGCTGTGGGAGGCGATTCGACTGGAGGTGGAGGTGCTCGACGGGGTCCCGCGACCGGAATCGCAACTGGAGATGCCGGACGCGGAGAGGCGCGAGAGCCGTTGAAGGCGCCGAACCTCCTCGCCGCCCCGGGCCGGTCCGCCCGCGCCGCGGCACTCCACGCGGGAAGGGCGGGCCTGCTCGGCATCGCAACGCTCCGCGCGCTCGCCCACCCGCGCCGGTATGCGCTGGAGACGGTCCAACACGCGAAGTTCATCGGTCTCGACAGCCTCCCGCTCGTACTGCTGATGGGTGCCCTCTCGGGCGCAGTCATGGCCCAGCAGACGATGTACCAGCTCTCCCAGGGACTGCCGAGGGAGATCGTCGCGGGCGGCGTGGTGGGCGGCATGCTGACGGAACTCGGACCCGTACTGACCGCGGTCGTCCTCGCGGGGCGGGTCGGGGCGGCCATCGGGGCCGAACTCGGCACGATGAAGGTGACGAATCAGATCGACGCGCTTCTGACGATGGGCCGGGACCCCGTGGTGGAACTCGTGGTCCCGCGCGTCGTGGCGGGGACCATCATTCTGATCCCGCTCGTCATGCTCGCCAACGCGATGGGGATCTTCAGCGGCTACGTGACATCGGTCGGCATCCTCGGGTTGAGCACGGCCGAATACGTGGATGGAGCCAAGGGGTACTATCACCATGGCGCGCTGATCTTCTCCCTCGTGAAGGCGGTCGCGTACGGCTTCGCCATCACCTTCATCTCGAGCCACGTGGGGCTTCGGGCGAGCGGCGGAGCGGCGGGCGTCGGCCGGACGGCGACGAGGGCGGTCGTCGCGATCATCGTCTCGATCATGGTCCTCGACACGGTACTCGGGCCCGTGTACAAGACGCTCACGTGATCAGGATCATCGGCGTGCACAAGTGGCTGGGGGGACGTCCGGTCCTGAGCGGCGTCGACCTCGACGTGCGGGAAGGCGAAACCCTCGCCATCATGGGGCCGTCAGGGACAGGTAAGAGCGTCCTCCTCAAACACATCGTCGGCCTCTTCGATCCGGACGCCGGAGACATCCTCGTCGATGGGATCTCGGTACCTTCGGCCGACCGGGCCGAGATGGCCGCCGTTCGCACCAGGACCGCCTACGTGTTCCAGAATTCCGCCCTCTTCGATTCCATGACCGTACGCGGGAACCTGCTGATGGGACTCCCACCCGGTTTCTGCCGTGGCCGCGCGGCCAAGTGCGAGGAACTGGTCCGGGCGGCGCTCGATCACGTGAACCTCGAGCCGGAGGTGCTGACGCTCCTGCCGGCCGAACTCTCCGGAGGCATGCAGCGGCGGGTCGCCATCGCGCGCGCCATTATCGGCAAGCGCCGCTACGTCCTGTACGACGAGCCCACGACGGGGCTGGATCCCGTCAACGCGACCCGGATCAACCGCCTGATCGCGCGCGTGAGCGAGGAAGTCGATGCGACGAGCATCGTCGTGACCCACGACGTGGAGTCCGCCTTTTTCCTGGCCGACCGGATCGCCCTGCTCTCGGACGGGGTCGTCGCGGCGGAGGGGACGCCGCAGCAACTGCGCGAGACGGACAACCGGGCGGTGCGCGAGTTTCTAGACGCGGCGCCCGCACGAGGCCCCGCGTGAGGGATCCGGGGCTGCGCGACCACGGCGCCGAGGTCCGGGTCGGCGCATTCGTCCTCCTGGCAGCGGCCGTCATCGTCGCGGGTCTGTTCTGGATATCGGGTTCGCCGTTCCGAGGCCCCACCATCCGCGTGTGGGGGATCGCCGGGAACGCGAACCGGATCGCCACCGCGTCGCCCGTCCTGCTGCGCGGGGTGGAGGTCGGCACCGTAGACGAAGTCGCGCTCGAAGCGGAGCGCGTCGTCCTCACGATGACGCTCTCCACGCGCGTCCGACTGCCGGTGGACACGCGGGGCACGATCCAGCCGGATGGATTCCTGGGCCAGCAACTCGTCGAACTCACGCCGGGGACGAGTGCCCGGACGCTGGCGGAGGGCGATACGCTCTCGCTCGACCGCCGATCCGACCTCACATCGCTGGCTTCGACCCTCGGGGACGAGGTGGGCTCGCTGATCGGCGAGCTGGAATCGCTGCTCGGCGGCGGCCTGGCCGAGAATGTCGCCACCGGGTCCGAGGCGTTCACGCTCGCGATGCGGGAACTCGCCGGGATCCTCGAGACGGAGCGCGCGTCGATCGGAGGCCTGCTTGCCAACATGGACACCCTGTCGAACCGGCTCGCGGGGATGACCGGGTCCGAGGAGGTCGATCGCACGCTGGCCAACCTCGACACGCTCTCGACGCGACTCGCCGCCGCCAGCACGGATTTCTCGGCCGCCGGCCGGTCCCTCGCCGAGATCACGCGGGCGTTGGAAGGCGGAGAGGGAACGCTCGGCAAACTCCTGCGCGAAGATGCGGTCCACGACGAACTGCTGGAGACATTGGGGACGCTGCGCGCCTCGGGCGAGGAACTCGCCCTCCTCCTGCGGGACATCCGCGAACGGCCGGATCGCTACCTGACGGACCTCAAGGTCTCGGTCTTCTAGCGTCCTTCGGAGGGCCGGGACGTGCCGGCCGGACTAGAGACCGGTGGGGACGTCGAAGAACGTGTGCACCGCTCCGAAATGTTCCGCCGCGAGCTTCGCCAGAGCCCGGACGCCCAGCGTCTCCGTTCCGTAGTGGCCGGCATAGATCACGTTGATCCCCAGTTCCATCGCCTCGTGGTACGTATGGTGGTTCCCCTCTCCCGTGAGGAAGGTGTCGGCTCCCGCCATGGCGGCGGCTTCGATCATCGAACCCGCGCCTCCCGTGACGATGGCGAGCCGCGACACGCGTTCCGGGCCCCCGGCGATCACGATGGGGGCCCGTCCGCACACGGCTTCGGCCCGGTCCGCAAGTTCGCCGCGAGACGCGTCGAGCGCGCCGATGACGCCGATCCCATCATTCCCCCTGAAGGACCCGAAAGGCTCGCTTTCCCGCAGACCGAGTTCGGCGGCGAGGAGGACGTTGTTTCCGATCCCGGGGTGCGCGTCGAGCGGAAGGTGCGCCGAGTACACGCCCATGCCGCTCGCGAACAGCCGGCGAAACCGCTCGTACGATGGTCCGACGAGAGGGCGCACCCCACCCCAGAACAGTCCGTGGTGGACGAGCAGGAGATCGCACCCGGCCTCGGTCGCGAGATCGATGGTGGCCAGACAGGCGTCGGTGGCGGCGCCGATGCGGGCCACGGGACGGCATCCGTCGACCTGCAGCCCGTTGAGCGCGAACGGGTAATCCTCCACTTCGGCGACGCGCAGGAAATCGTCCGCCCACGCCGCGATCTCGCGGCACCCGGCGCGTTTCCCCGGCCTGTCGCCGCTTCCGCCGCGAGATCCCGCCACGGAAGCTACTCCCACTCGATCGTCGCGGGGGGCTTCGAAGACACATCGTAGGTCACCCGGTTCACCCCCTTCACCTCGTTGATGATGCGATTCGAGATCCGGCCCAGCACGTCGTGGGGGAACTGGAACCAGTCGGCCGTCATCCCATCCAGCGAGGTCACGGCGCGCAGCGCGACAACGTTCTCGTACGTGCGCGCATCCCCCATGACGCCGACCGACTGCACGGGCAGCAGGATCGCGAACGCTTGCCATATCTCGTCGTACAGCCCCCCGTCGCGAATGCCCTCGAGGTAGATCGCGTCCACTTCACGCAGCGTGGCGAGTTTCTCCCGCGTCACGTCGCCCAGGATCCGAATCCCCAGGCCCGGCCCCGGAAAGGGGTGGCGGCCCACGATCTCCTCCGACAGGCCGAGTTCGCGACCCACGGCGCGCACCTCGTCCTTGAAGAGCTCGCGAAGAGGCTCGATGAGTTCGAACGGGTGGTCCGGGCGGAGTCCGCCCACGTTGTGATGGGATTTGATCTTGACCGACGGTCCCCACACGGAGACGGACTCGATCACATCGGGATAAAGCGTTCCTTGCACCAGGAAACGCGCGTCGCCGTGCCGGCCTGCCGCCTCCTCGAACACGTCGATGAAGGCGTGGCCGATGATGACCCGCTTCTCCTCGGGTTCCTCGACGCCCGCGAGGCGGTCGAGGAAGAGATCGGCCGCGTCGACGACCTCGAGCCGCATCCCCATGTGTTCGCCGAACACGGTCTCCACGGCGTCGCGTTCGCCTTTCCGCAGGAGGCCCGTGTCGACGAAGATGCAGGTGAGCCGGTCTCCCACCGCCCGCTGTACGAGCGTCGCGGCCACGGAGCTGTCCACGCCGC
Source organism: Candidatus Palauibacter australiensis (assembly GCA_026705295.1). Taxonomy (NCBI): domain Bacteria; kingdom Pseudomonadati; phylum Gemmatimonadota; class Gemmatimonadia; order Candidatus Palauibacterales; family Candidatus Palauibacteraceae; genus Candidatus Palauibacter; species Candidatus Palauibacter australiensis. The sequence goes on along the minus strand of JAPPBA010000039.1, from coordinate 4,942 downwards.
CGGAGAGGCCGCAGATCACGTGTCCATCTCCCACGGTCTCGCGAACCGCCGCGAGCTGGTGATCGATGATGTTCGCGGCGTTCCAGCTCATCTCGCAGCCGGCGATCTCGAACAGGAAGTTCCGCAGCATCTCCCCGCCGCGCGTCGTGTGGGCAACCTCCGGGTGGAACTGAACGCCCCAGATCCGCCGTTCCTCGGACCGGATCGCGGCGATGGAGTTCTCGGTGGTCGCCGAGACCTCGAAGCCCGGGGGCAGCGCGTGGAGGGAGTCGCCGTGGCTCATCCAGACCTGGGTGGGCTCGCCATCGGCGAACCCGTGAAAGAGAGGGTCCGCCGACCGAACCGTGAGCTCGGCCCGCCCATACTCGCGGCGCTCGGCCTGTTGCACCTCGCCGCCGATGAGATCCGCGACGAGCTGCATGCCGTAGCAGATCCCGAGAATCGGGACGCCCATCGCGAGGGTCTCGGGTTGGGCCTTGGGGACCCCCTCGTCGTAGACGCTCGCCGGTCCCCCGGAGAGGACGATGGCCGCGGGATCGTAGCGGCGGACCCACGCGGGGCTCCGCGTCGGCGGGTGCACCTCGCAGTACACGCCCTCCTCGCGAATGCGGCGCGCGATGAGCTGGGTGAACTGCGACCCGAAATCGAGGATGAGCACGCGACTCACGGCACCTCCCCTCCTCTCGCTTCGCTGGCGGATGGCTGGGCCAGGGTCTCGATCGCGACTTCCCGCTCCTCGCCGGATGCCATGTCGCGGAGCACCGCGACACCCCGCTCCACCTCGCGCGGCCCGAGCACGATGGCGCGGCCGGCGCCCGCCTGGTGGGCGGCCTTGAACTGGCGTCCGACCCCGCGCGGCCGGAGGTCGTAGAGCACCCGCCGTCCCCGGTCGCGCAGGGAGCGGGCCAGACCCAGCGCCAGCGGGCGCTCCGCATCGGAAACGCACACGATGTAATCGTCCACGCGGCGGGCCGCGCCGGGCACGAGTCCCCGGTCCCTGAGCAACTCCGTGAGGACGACATCCCCCATGCCGAAGCCGAGAGCCGGAAGATCCACGCCTCCCAGCGCCTTCAGGAGGTCGTCATAGCGTCCGCCCCCGCAGATCGCGCGCAGTTCGTCGCGACGGTCCCATATCTCGAACACCGTCCCCGTGTAGTAGGCGAGTCCGCGCACGAGACCCGCGTCGAATCTCACGAAGTCGGCGAAGCCCGCGGCGCCGAGATGTGCGAACACGGTGGACAGTCGGCCGGCCGCCTCCAGGATCGCTTCGTCTCCCCCGTGCGCCGCCGCCAGTTCCTCGAGCGGCAGCCGGATCCCCGCCAGCAGCCGCGTCGCCGCTTCCCTCTCCACGCCCTCTGCCGCCAGCCGGCGGCGGACCCCGCTCTCCCCCTCCTTCTCGAGCCGGTCGAGGGCGCCGAACACCGGGACATGGTCCTCGGCGGAGATTCCGTGCGCGTCGAGGAGCGCGCCGACGAGGCGCCGATCCGAGATGCGGACCACGATGTCCGCGGCCCCCAGGCCGAGTTCCCGCAGCGCGTCGATCCCCGCGCTGATGATCTCCGCATCGGAGAGCGGGTTGGTCTCGCCGACGATGTCCATGTTGAGCTGGAAGTGCTCGCGGAGTCGGCCGCGCTGCGGCCTCTCGTATCGGAAGAGCTGCGGGATCGAGAACCAGCGTATCGGCTTCGCGATTCCGGCGGCGCGGGTGGCGATCATGCGCGCGAAGGTGGGCGTCATCTCCGGCCGCAGCGCCACCGCCCGCCCGCCCTTGTCCTCGAACTCGTACAGCTGGCCTACGATCTCTTCGCCGGACTTCCGCGTGTAGAGCTCGAGCGCCTCGAGCGGCGGTCCGTCATACTCCGTGAATCCGTAGCGGGCGCCGACCCTCCGCCAGGCCGAGAAGATGTGACGGCGAAGGGCGAGTTCCTCGGGGAAGAAATCTCGAAATCCGGGCAGGCCCCGGATCTCCCCGGAACTCACGGCCCGAAGAGCGCCGGCAGCCCGTGGCCTTGCGGGCGCCGGCGCCCCGGCAACTCCCGGTGACTCGCGGACTTCGGCGACACTAGCTCGCGGCGCAGTATTCGTCGTACGCCTTCGTGAGGTCGGCCGCGATATCGTGCGCCTCGCGGCCCTCGATCTGGTGCCGCTCGAGCATGAACTGCAGCTCCCCCTCCGAGAGCAGCGCGAGAGACGGCGAAGATGGCCGCACGCCGGTGAAGTACTGCCGCGCGCGCGCCGTCGCCTCCACATCCTGCCCGGCGAACACCGTGACGACGCGGTCGGGCTGCTTCCCGTGGCCCATGGCCATCGCCACGGCGGGTCGCGCGTTGCGCGCCGCGCAGCCGCAGACGGAGTTCACGACAACGAGCGTCTCCCCGCCAGCCCCGAGGGCCTCGTCCACTTCATCGGAAGTCCGAAGCTCACGCACGCCAAGGCGGGTGAGTTCGTCTCGCATCGGTTGTACCAGCCTGGGATCGTACAGCATCTCTCATCCGTCTCCTGTTCGTACGCGGCCGAATGCGGGCAACGCCCGGGCCTCGCCCACGGTGGTTGCGGATCCCGTGACCAATAACGTTCCGGCACCGGCGAGCGTCAGTCCCCGTGAGACCGCCTCGGCCACGTTTCGGCACACGATCGATTCAACGCCCCGTTCACGCGACAGCCATTTCCGCGCCCGCGACGGGTCCCACCGTCTCTCCGCGGGGACGGCGGATCGAGTCAGAATCATAGTGTCGCTGTCAAGCGCGAGTCGGGCCAGCGTTCGCTTCCAGTCCTTGTCGGCCAGCATCCCGACCACGGCCACCAGCGGCCGCGCCAGCGACAGCTCCGCCAGCGTCTCGCAGAGTACCGCGGTGGCGGCCGGATTGTGCGCGATATCGAACACGCAGCCCGGGCGCCCGGCCCCCGGAGGGCGGACCTCGAAGCGGCCGGGCAGGCGCGCGCGCGCGATCCCGCGGCGCGCGGAACCCTCTTCCGGCGCACGGCCGGAACAGTCCAGCAGCAGGAGGGCCAACGCCGCGTTGTCCGCCTGGTGCCGGCCCGGAAGGCCCGTCGCAAGCCGCACGCCGTCGGGACGTGCCCTCGAGACGTAGCGAAAGCGCGTCCCCACGGGATCGCCTCGCACCGCAACGTCCGACACTTCGGCATCCCTACCGAGGCGCACAACCGGCGATCCGACACCGCGCGCGACCTGCTCGAGCGTTGCGAGCGGAAGTGGGTCGATGCGGCCCAGGCAGGCCGGCGCACCGGGCTTCAGGATCCCCCCCTTTTCCCTCGCGATCTCCTCGGGAGACCGACCGAGCCATTCCGTGTGGTCGAGACTGATCGGCGTGATCGCCGTCCCGGCGGGCCGAAGGACGTTCGTCGCGTCGAGGCGGCCGCCAAGACCGGTCTCGACGACCGCCACTTCCACGCCGCACTCCGCGAAGCAGGTGAAGGCGAGCGCCGTGGCCAACTCGAAGTACGTACAGGCTGCAGCCGTCTCGCAGCCGATGACGCGGGCGGCGGCGGACTGAAGGACCGACTCCTCCACCCAGGCCCCGTCGATCAGAAACCGTTCCCGAACGTCCTCGAGATGCGGCGAGGTGTAGAGGCCCGTGCGCGTGCCGCCCTCCTCGAGCATCGACGCCGCGAAGCACGCGGTCGAGCCCTTTCCGTTCGTGCCCGCAATGTGAAGGGCGTCGAAGGTGCGTTCCGGTCGACCCAACTCCGCCAGGAGCGCTTCGATTCTGTCGAGACCCCAGCGGATCCTTGTGACCGGGCGGAGATCGAACAGGGCCGCAAGGGCGTCCCCGCCCTCGGTCAGCACATGTGATCCAGGAGGTTCGCGAGGGCATCGCGCATCTCCGGGCGCGGGACGATGCGGTCGATCATCCCGTGCTCCTCCAGAAACTCCGCGGTCTGGAAACCCTCCGGAAGGTCCTGCCGGATCGTTTCCTTGATGACCCGCGGGCCGGCAAAGCCGATGAGGGCGCCGGGTTCCGCCAGAATCACATCCCCCAGCATCGCGTACGACGCGGTCACGCCGCCCGTGGTCGGGTTCGTGAGGACGCTCACGTAGGGGATGCCTGCGCTCGCGAGTTGCTCAAGCGCGGCCGCCGTCTTCCCCATCTGCATGAGGGAGAGGATCCCTTCCTGCATGCGCGCGCCGCCGGAGGCGGAGATGATGATGAGCGGCACCTGCCGCTCGAGGGAGCGGTCGGCGAGACGGCGGATCTTCTCGCCCACCACCGATCCCATCGACCCCCCGATGAAGCGGAAGTCCATGGTCCCGAGGTGAACCTCCCTGCCGCCGATCTCACCGCGCCCGGTGCGGATCGCATCCTGGTCGCCGCCACGCTGCTCCGCCTGCGCGATGCGTTCGGCATAGCTGCGGGAATCGACGAATCCGAGCGGATCGGCGGAACGCAGATGCTCGTCGTGCAGCTCGGCGAGAGCGCCGCCGTCGAGCAGCATGGCCTCGTAGGACTCCGCCGTGATGCGAAAATGATGCCCGCAGGTCGGACAGACGTGGAGGTTCTCCTCCAGCCGTCCGCTGTAGAGGATCTCGCCACACCCGGCACACCGATCCCACACGTCGCCCGGGAGCTCACGCTTCTGTGAAACCAGCTTGCGCTTCGGTTTGCTGAACCAGGACACTCAGGCCTCCCACGCCACGCGCTGTACGATCCCGAAACCCGCGTAGAGCACGAGCAGGAAGCTCCCCCCGTAGCTGAGGAGCGGCAAGGGCAATCCGGTCACGGGCATCATGCCGACGGCCATCCCCAGGTTCACCACGATGTGCGTCAGGAGGACCGCAAAGAGGCAGAATGCGATCAGGCTTCCGAACCCGTCGTCCATCACGGAGGCCACCTGAAGCACGCGCCACAGGAGGAAGGCGAAGAGCACGAGGAAGAGCATCACGCCGATGAATCCGAACTCCTCCCCGACGACGGAGAAGATG